>CADBHI010000025.1 GCA_902794405.1 uncultured Prevotellaceae bacterium | reverse complement strand
TGAAGTATTTTTGTTTCGATAGGCAATAAAGTTTAAGTTTAGGAGTTATTATTAATTGATATCGCTGCAAAAGTAGACAAAATAATTAAAATAACCAAACAAATTGGCAAAAAAATGAAAATAAGTTGTAACTTTGGCATCGAAAACAACGAATAACACCCTAAATTGATATGAAAAAACTATTTGTCCCCGGACGTTTATGCCTATTTGGTGAGCACACCGACTGGGCAGGTCATTACCGCACGATGAATGCAGAGATAGCCCCTGGTGCCGCCATTGTGACGGGTATTGAGCAGGGCATCTATGCCGAAGTTGAGAAGTCGTCGCTCTTTGAAGTGCAGAGCGTGGTTCCCGAGATTGAGAATGAGTGGCAGGACTTTGCCTGTCGCATGGACGAGCAGGAGCTGAAGCGCATTGCCAAGTCGGGTTCGTTCTTTTGCTACTGTGCTGGTGTGGCCAGCTATATGCTCGAATGGTACAAAGTGGGCGGCGTGCGCATCAAGATTACCTCGATGACGCTGCCCATTAAGTCGGGCCTGTCGTCGAGTGCTGCCATCTGCGTACTTGTAGCGCGCGCGTTCAATTTATTATATAATCTGAACCTCAACACGATGGGCGAGATGAACATTGCCTATGTCGGCGAGCTGCGCACCTCGTCGCGTTGTGGACGTCTCGACCAGGCTTGTGCCTTCGGTGTGAAGCCCAACTTGATGACCTTCGACGGCGATGAGGTGGAGGTGCAGTCGCTCAATGTGAAGAAACCCCTTTACTGGGTGTTTGCCGACCTTTGCGGCCAGAAGGATACGGTGAAGATTCTGCGCGACCTGAACCGTGCCTACCCCTTTGCCTCGAACGAGCAGGAGCAGTTGGAGCAGCAGGCACTGGGACAGTTGAACCAGGACATTATCAATCGCGCCATCAAGTACATGGCCGAGGGTGAGCCAGCTAAGTTAGGTCAACTGATGACCGAGGCCGAAGAGCTGTTCAACAGCCACATCATGCCGATGTGTCCCTCAGAGCTCGAGGCTCCGAAACTACGTGCCACCCTGGCCGACCCGAACATTCAGCCGCTGGTCTACGGCGGCAAGGGCGTAGGCTCCCACGGCGACGGCTCTGTGCAGTTCCTGGCCCGTGACCCTGACTGTCAGCAGAAGCTGATAGACTATCTCAAAGCTAAGGGTATGAAGGCCTATCCGCTGACCATCAAGCCCGTACACACCGTGCGCCGCGCCATCATCCCTGTGGCAGGCTTCGGTACCCGTCTCTATCCGGCCACCCGTGCCTTGAAGAAGGATTTCTTCCCCATACCCTGTCCCGACGGCATGGTGCGTCCCGTTATCCTCATTCTGATTGAAGAGCTCATTCAGAGCGGTATCGAGGAAATCTGCCTGGTGCTCGGCAGCGAGGATGAGCGCCGGCTCTATGCCGACTTCTTCGAGCGTCCGATAGACGATGACCACATGAGCAAGCTCTCGAAGGAAGCCCAGGAGTATGAGAACCATATCGTGGATATCGGCAAGCGTCTGCGTTATGTCTACCAGCGTGAGAAGCGCGGCTTCGGCCACGCCGTCTATCAGGCTGCCCAATTTGCTCGCAACGAGCCCGTGCTGTTGATGCTGGGCGACACCCTCTACCGTTCGCTCACCAACAAGCCCTGCGCCCTGCAGCTCATCGAGGAGTACGAGCGCTACAACTGCCTGATCATCGGACTCTATCCCGTGGCCCTTGGCGATGTTAGCCACTTTGGCATCATGAACGGCGTGTGGGAAGACAAGGACGAGCGCATTCTCAATGTTACCACCGTCTATGAGAAACCCACGTCGTTCGGACAGTACATCCTGACGCCGGAGGTGTTTGAACAATTAGCCCACGACATCAGCGAGGCCGATGCCGAGGGCTCTACTCGTGAAATTGAACTGACCTCAGCCCTTGAGGCTGTTCGCAGTCGTGTTGGTATGATTGGTGTCAGGCTCTATAGCCAGCGTTTCGACATGGGCAACCCCGCTGCGTTGGTCGATACCATCACCAAGTTCTCACATATTTAGGTTTTTCATCGAAAGTGAGATACGGCCGCGACGGCGGTCGACTTCAAGGACCCGGACCCGGACGTGCTGATGCAGCTTCACGACCTGGTTCGGGTCTTTGACGTAACGGTCGGCCAACTGTGAGATGTGGACAAGTCCGTCCTGATGGACGCCGATATCGACAAAGGCACCGAAGTTGGTGATATTGGTCACGATGCCGGGCAGTTCCATGCCCTCTACGAGGTCGTCGACCGTTTCGATGCCCTTGGCAAACTCAAACTCCTCAATCTGCTCACGAGGGTCACGGCCGGGCTTCTCCAGCTCCTTCATGATGTCGGTCAGCGTGGGCAGTCCCACGTCGCCAGCCACATATTTCTTTAAGTCCACAGCCTCGCGTTTCTCCTTGTCCTTGATCAGGTCAATTACGGTGCAGCCCTGATCCTTGGCCATCTGCTCCACAATCTTGTAGCTCTCGGGGTGTACGGCGGAGTTGTCGAGCGGGTTCTTGGCATCGGGTATGCGCAGGAATCCGGCACATTGCTCGAAGGCTGAGGGACCGAGTCGTGGTACCTTTTTCAGCTGGGCGCGGCTCTCGAAGGCTCCGTTCTCGCGGCGATAGTCGACGATGTTCTTGGCAAGTGCAGGGCCGAGTCCGCTGACGTATTGCAGCAGGTGCTGCGAGGCGGTGTTGAGGTTCACGCCGACGCTGTTGACGCAGCTCATCACCGTCTGGTCGAGCTGTTGCTTCAGTTTTGTTTGGTCCACGTCGTGCTGGTACTGTCCCACGCCAATGCTCTTCGGGTCAATCTTTACCAGTTCGGCCAGAGGGTCCATCAGTCGGCGGCCTATTGATACGGCGCCACGGACGGTGACGTCCTCATCGGGGAATTCCTCACGCGCGGTCTTCGAGGCGGAATAGACGGAGGCGCCGTCTTCGCTAACCACGAATACGCTTATGCCCTTTCCGGTTTCCCCGGAAAGACAATCCTCCACAAACGCCCGCGTCTCGCGGCTGGCGGTACCGTTGCCAATGGCGATGGCCTCGATGCGGTACTGCTCTATCATCTGCTGAAGATGGACGGTAGCCTGCATACGATGGTTTACGGGAGGGTGGGGGAAGATGGCTTCGTGGTGCAGAAGGTTACCTTGGGCATCGAGGCACACCACCTTGCAGCCCGTGCGGAATCCGGGGTCGATGCCCATGACGCGTTTCTGGCCAAGGGGTGCCGAGAGCAGCAGCTGGCGCAGGTTCTCGGCAAACACGCGGATGGCCTCGTCGTCGGCCTGTTCCTTGCTTAGGTTGCCGAACTCCGTCTCAATCGATGGCTTCAGCAGTCGCTTGTAGCCGTCCTCCACGGCCTCGGCCACCAGTCGGCCGCAGGGCGTGCGACCATAGACATAGTGACTTTGCAGGCGCTCGATGCACTCGTCGTCGTTGGGTGCAATGCTGATGCGCAGGATGCCTTCGGCCTCGCCGCGGCGCATGGCCAACAGACGGTGGCTGGAACAGCGCTTTAGGGGCTCGTGCCAGTCGAAGTAGTCACGATATTTCTGGGCCTCGTCGGTGTCCTGTTTGGCCTTGACCACCTTCGAGGTGATGACGGCCATTCGGCGGAAGGCTCCGCGTACCTGCTGACGGCTACGCTCGTCTTCACTCACCTGTTCGGCGATGATGTCCTGGGCACCTTTCAGGGCGGTAGCGACGTCAGAAACGTCGCCCACAGCGAAGGGGAGGGCTGCGGCTTCCGGGTCGCGTTCGCGTTGAAGCAGGAGAATTTTGGCCAGCGGCTCTAAGCCTTGCTCACGAGCCACTTGGGCTCGTGTGCGGCGTTTCGGACGGTAGGGTAGGTAGATGTCTTCCAGGGTGGTGGCGTCCCAGGTGTCGTTGATGCGCTTTTCCAGTTCGGGCGTCAGCTTGCCCAGCTCTGTAATGGTCTTTACGACCGTCTCCTTGCGCTTCTGCAGTTCCTTCAGGCGCTCGTACTGGTCGCTGATGGCGCTAATCTGTACTTCATCGAGTCCGCCCGTGCGTTCCTTTCTATAACGCGCGATAAAGGGAATGGTGCAACCCTCGTCCAGCAGCTTCAGCGTGCCGTCGACGTTCTTTTCTGAGATATTCAGCCTTTCGGCTATGAGTCGTGCGAATTGAGTCATCGGAGTTGTATTATTGTCTTTGTTGTCATGCTACATTCCCCAGAGGCTGTAGCTCACATCGTAACCAGCAAGGAGGAACCAGTTGGCTAATGTCTGTTCGTAGCTGCGCAGCAGGAATAGTGGGGCCTCAATGCGTTCCTCGAGTTTTTCCAAGGTTTCCACGTCTTCGTCAATGTCCGTGCCAGCTCTCGCTCCAAGACCTGTGAAATAGAGAACGACCTCCGTCAAGTCTTGAGTAGTGATGCCGGCATCGGCGCACATCTCTTCGAGGGCGTCGGTATTGAGATCGACCTTTCCCAGAGTGCTATTGATGCTGGGAACGAGGTCGAAAACGGTATAGTGGGATGGCAGATAACGACGGCTGAACCCGCCATTCTTCACAATCTTCTTGAGGTCGACGCCCCAGCCCTCCAAGGTCTTGATGACCTTCATCAGGTTCATGTCGCCCACGACGTCGTGGAAGTAGCGGTTTTGCTCGCCCTCATAGTAAAGTACGGGCCAGAACTGGATGGCGGCAATGGTCTGTATGAGCCACACGATGGCCGCGCCGGTATGGTCGAGCTTGAATATAATGGTGTTGGTTTGCAGGTTGGTCTTGCCAGGCACGAGGCTCGGTGTGAACCCTTTTTCCTGCATCCATGGGATGATGGCGCGTACGCACTGAATGGGCACGTAGTTGTCGTGGCGGCTGTGTGCTATGAAGTATTTCTGGGTTAGGTCGGGCTCCCAGCCATTCATGAGGTTGATCTTTTCCAACTCAGCCATGAACGCTTTCGACTGTTCTGACTCGAGATTCATGTAGGCCGGCTGTATCAGGTTGTGAAGCGAGTCCTCCATGTCGACACCGTAGTCGCTGAGCGTTCCCTTGGTCTTGGTCTTGAGGAACTCCTGTACGCCTGATGCCAAAGGCTCCTTGAACAAGTCCTTGTAGTCGATGTTCATGTGGCAGTTCTCAACGCAGGAGATCATCATCATGATGACGTCTTTGCAGTCCTCGCACCAGTCTTTTGTTACGTATTCCTTGTAGGCTATAGCATAGTCGGTGGGGCCGCCGCCGGCAAAGGTCTTGGTGAAGGTAATGCCCTTGTCCTTGTATTCCATATCGCGCAGCTTGGCTACGTAAAGGCTTTCCGAACCACCTTGCGAGAATCCCAGGTTGAAGAGATATTTGCCTTGGGGCAGCTGCTTGTCGTTGAGAATCTGGCGTGCTGCCAGCAGACCGTCGAGCGAGTTGCGGGCATTGACGTCGCCGCTGTGGTAGAACATGGGATGGTCCTTCGATGCCCCGTAGCCGATGAAGTCGCTCATCACGAGGATGTAATTGGGACTCAGGGGGTTGGCTATCAGACCGTTGATCAGTTCCTGATTGCCTGATGTCGGGCAATCGTTGGGTGAACCTAAAGTAGCGCGGTTGAAGAGCATGATGCCGTCGCAGGGGGTGCCGTCGATAATGTTCGAGGGAATCATCATCACACCGCTGATGGTGACGGGCTTGCCGTAGGCATCCTTCGAGGGGTACTCATAGATGATGCGACGCACGGCACGGGATGACAGCGAGAAGCCTCCGACGCGGGTCTTGATGACGGTGTCGCGGTCATAGGTAATCTTGTAGGTGGCATCCTGTGCTGCACATGGGGTGCTGAAACTTAACAGTAGAACTATAGAAATGCAGATAGGTAAACAACTCGCTACCGTTTCCTTTACCTTGTTAATTAATAGATGTCTCATAATCATTCTTTTACTTTCTAACCTTTTTACCTTTCTCATTCTTGCCTTGTTGCTCAATGTAGATGCCGCCGTTTTGGGGCTGGTCGATGCGTATGCCGTTGAGGTTGTAATACTGACTCTCAGTGGCTTCGGAGTTCAGCTCTTCTATGCCGGTAGGTTGTTTGTCTGAACGTGCGAACTGGAATGTTGCTGCCACAGGCCAGTGATCGCCTAACGGTTTGCCGTCAAACAGATAGTCTTCGCGGTCGGTCGTGATGGCTATGGGCTGGATTTTAGTGCCCATAACGGGATTGATGTAGAGAATCTTGTCAAGTGTCTCGTCGCCGGCAGTTGCTTCAGTTTTCTTCTCCGATGGATAGACACCGCCTTTCTGCAGTTCTACCCACACGTCGGCAACCGTGCCGCGACCACTCTCGTTGATGGCATCGATAAACTCGCGCTTGACATTGTCGCGGCCATACAGGCTGTTCATGTCGCCGGCGATGATGATGGGGCGTGAATCGAGTTGCTGGAGAACATCCTCCTTCAGCTGAGCCCATTGGGCCATGCGTGCATCGCGGTCTTTATCGCCTTTGCCCTCAGCCTCGTCCTCATCGAGAGTGGCATCCATGTGCATGTTATAGACCACGATGCGCTCACCGCCTCTAAGGGTGACGTCGTAGCGGCGGAAACCTTTGGTGACCATCTCGTCGTTAGCATGGCTGAACTTGCCGAAGCTCTGAGTCCAGGGCGTGCGGGCTGCTGGTGTCACCTGTAGGTCGTTTTTCCAGCAGGTCATCAGACCATCGCAGCTGAAGCGGTGGTTCTGCAGATGCAAGAGGTCAATCTTCTGACCGTCCACACCAACCTGGCCACTCCACTCGTCCATCTTGTAATTGTCCTCCAACCACACGGAAAGCACGCCATGATAATTGAAGTCTTCTTGCATCATCACCAGATCGTAGCCTTTCTTCGCCAGATATTTGCCGATGCGCGCCGAGCCGGTATCACCAGGGCCGTCGGCATTGATTTTCACTACTAAAACCTTTTGAGGCAGTCCGTCTACGTTCAGCGTGGCTATCGAGAACTGCTCGTTACTCTGTTGGCCAAATGACAACAGACTACCGCAAAAAAGCAGGGTTGCGGTAAGCGCCTTGCGTCTTGTCTTTTTCATTTCCTTCATCATGTCCTTTGCTGTTGGTAAGTGTGTACATTATTTCTTTTTTAGTTCTGATGGCAAAGGTACGCATAAAAACTGAGTTATGCAAATAAACCGACCAAAATCCTCCTTTTCCAAGGTGGTCTTTAGAGGATAAAGTGCCTCTAAAGTAGGAATGAGGTGGCGAGTTGCAGGGAGTTTGCCATAGGGTTATTAGCGTTTGCGTATGCCCAAACAACCGTTTGCGTACGCCCAAACAACCGTTTGCGTACGCCCAAACAACTGTTCGGGTATACGCAAATGCTGTTGTTGAATTGTTGTTAACTGCTGGTAACATGCGCCAGAATTGCGATTGACCAGAATTTTCTATTTATTTTTGAGTTTTCTTTATAAAAGCTGCAACTATTTGCTACTTTTTTTGTACTTTTGCACAATAATCGTTATTGAGTTAATATGAGCAACAAAGAACCTGGCTATGTTTACATACTGACCCGCTCGACCTCTGGTCGCTTGCATACTTGCAAGAACCCCAGTTTTCGCGAGGATTGGGTGAAGATAGGCAAGAGCTTACGTCCTGTGGATGTGAGAAGCAAAATGTGATTGGTAGTATCGCCCCTGGTTCCAAAGATAATAAAAGCAATAAATAATAATGAAAGACCTAAAGCAGTTTATCGGCATTTATCCAGTCTCAAAGACTTTGCGCTTTGAGTTAAGGCCTATTGGCAAGACACAAGAATGGATAGAAAAGAATAAGATACTGGAGATCGACGAGCAGAAAGCAGAGGACTACCCTAAAGTGAAGGCTCTCATAGATGACTATCATAAGGTATGTATCCGCGAATCGCTGAAAGGTGTTCATTTGGACTGGACTCCTTTGAGGCAAGCATTAGAAGAATACCAGCAAACCAAGAGTGACGAGAGTAAGGCTATGCTGGAAAAAGTGCAAACATCGATGCGTAAACAGATTGCTACTGCAATCAAGGACTTCCGCCATTTTAAGGAACTGACTGCACCAACACCACAGAAATTGATTGATGACGTGTTTCCTGGCATCTATGAAGACGAGGCCTTGAAGTCTTTCAACAGGTTTGCTATGTATTTCAAGGGATTCCAAGATAACAGGAACAATATCTATAGTGCTGAGGCCATTAGTACAGGGGTACCTCATAGGCTTGTTCATGACAACTTCCCGAAGTTCTTAGCAGACGTAGAAGTCTATGAGAACATCAAGACCACATGCCCAGAGATCATCGAACAAGTGGCAAAGGAAATGCAGCCATTTCTCGAAGGAGTGATGATAGACGACATCTTCACGCTCGACTTCTACAATTCGCTTCTTACTCAAGATGGTATTGATTTCTTTAATCAGGTATTAGGTGGTGTGGCTGAAGAAGGGAAGCAAAAGTATCGTGGTATCAACGAATTCGTCAATTTGTATCGCCAGCGGCATCCAGAGTTGACAGGAAAGAAAAAAGCCTTGACGATGGTACCATTATTCAAGCAAATACTGTCGGACAGGGAAACGCTTTCGTATATTCCGCAGCAGATAGAATCAGAACGACAACTGATAGATGTTTTGAGCCAATTCTATGCACATATTACCGATTATGAATATAATGGCAAGACCATTAACATTCTGAAAGAACTATCCAACCTGACGAACAGAATTGCTGACTATGATCCCGCTGGAATTTTCCTTTCTGCAAAGACATTGACTGACGTTTCTCAGAAGTTGTTTGGCAGATGGAGTGCCATCAACGATAAACTCTACGAAAAGGCTGCCAGCCAGTTTGGCGACCCTGCTATTGTCAAGAATAAAAAGAAGATAGATGCCTATCTTGCGAAAGACGCTTTTGCACTATCGGAAATCAATCTTGATAGTGAACACAGCTTGTCGACGTATTTCTCAGAAATGGCCTTTGTCGTAGAACAAGTAGGTGGCAATTGGTTACAATTCAAAGAATGGTGTAAGGGCGAGGACAAACAGTTGTTCATTAATAACGCAGATGGAACGGAAATCGTCAAGAATCTGTTGGACGCTATGATGGACATTCTTCACAGATGCGCTGTGCTTGTTGTCCCAATAGAATATGACTTGGAAAAGGATTTTTATAACGACTTCCTACCACTCTATGCAGAACTGGAGAACGTTATCTTTGTCTATAACAGAACAAGAAACTATCTAACCAAGAAGCCTTCTGACACCAAGAAGTTCAAGCTGAACTTTGGAACGCCAACATTAGGCGATGGATGGGGTGTTAATAACGAAAGAAAGAACAAGGCCATTCTTTTGTTTAAAGATGGGCTGTCTTATTTGGGCATTATGAATGTGAAAGGCACTCTGAAGTTCGAAGAAGCCAAAGATGCCAGTTTACCTTCCTACAAGAAGATGACATGTAGGTATCTGTCGAAGCCTTTTATGGATTTGCCTCACACCTTCTTTTCTGAGAAGGGCATTAGTACTTTCCATCCATCAGAACGTATCATGGATATCTATAAGAATGGTACGTTCAAGAAAGATTCGCCAAGTTATAGTATTGCCGCCCTTCGTGACTTAATCGACTTCTATAAAGACGCAATCAACAAACATGAGGATTGGGTTAAGTATGGCTTTACATTCTCACCCACAGAGTCCTACGAAGATATCAGTTCGTTCTATTCTGAAATAGCCAAGCAGGCGTACAAAATCAGCTTTACCAATGTCTCCGAACAACACGTTAATGACTGGGTAGAGAACGGACAGCTTTATCTGTTCCAATTATATAATAAGGATTATGCTGAGGGCGTTCATGGGCGCAAAAATCTGCATACCCTCTATTGGGAGAATCTTTTCTCTGAAGAGAATCTCAACAACCTTGTCCTCAAATTGGGTGGACAAGCAGAACTCTTCTATCGTCCTCAATGCATCAATAAGCCTGCCAGGCACGTAGTTGGCAGTAAGATGCTGAATCGCAGGGACAAGAGCGGGAAGCCTATTCCAGAACCTATTTACAGAAATCTTTACCAGTATTTTAATGGTAAGAAACAAGAAGGTGAACTGACGGTAGCTGAGAAAGCATATATCGACCAGGTTGTTGTTAAAGAAACCAATCATGAGATTGTTAAGGATAGAAGATACACAAAACCTGAATACTTCTTCCATGTTCCCATAGTGTTCAATGCCAATGCTGATGGTAACGAATATATCAATGAGAGAGTGCTTGACTATCTCAAAGACAATCCTGATGTGAATATCATCGGTATCGACCGTGGTGAGCGTCATCTGATATACCTTACACTAATTAACCAGCGCGGTGAGATATTGAAGCAGAAGACCTTCAATGTGGTTGGTAACTACGACTATCATGCTAAGTTGGAGCAGCGCGAGAAAGAACGTGATGATGCCCGGAAGAGTTGGAAGAGTGTAGGTAAAATCAAGGAATTTAAGGAAGGTTTCCTCTCAGCTGTCATTCACGAGATAGCCGTGATGATGGTCGAGAACAATGCTATTGTTGTGCTCGAAGACTTGAACTTTGGTTTCAAGCGTGGTCGTTTTAAAGTGGAACGTCAGGTATATCAGAAGTTCGAGAAGATGCTAATTGACAAACTGAACTACTTGTCGTTCAAAGATCGCAAGGCTGATGAAGAAGGTGGCATTCTTCGTGGTTACCAGTTGGCTCAGCAATTCACGAGTTTCCAAAAACTTGGAAAGCAAAGCGGCTTCTTGTTCTACATTCCTGCTGCCTATACTTCGAAGATTGACCCTGTGACTGGTTTTGTTAATCACTTCAACCTTAACGATATCACTAATGCTGAGAAGCGAAAAGCATTCTTGATGAATATGGAGCGTATCGAGATGAAGAACGGCAATGTGGAATTTGAGTTCGACTATCGCAAGTTCAAGACCTACCAGGAAGACTACCAGAATGTATGGGCGGTCAATACTTCAGGCAAGCGCATCGTTTTTGATTCAGAAACAAGAAAGGCCAAAGACGTATACCCTACACAAGAGATTGTTGCTGCCTTCAAGGAAAAAGGCATCAATCTAAAAGATGGAACGGATTTAAAATCTTTGATAGCCGATATTGAGGCCAATGCGAAGAATGCCTCGTTCTATTACGCTATATTTGATGCTTTCAAAAGAACGTTGCAGATGCGTAACAGCAATGCAGTTACTGATGAAGATTATATTTTGTCGCCTGTTGTTCGCAACGACAAGCAATTCTGCACTACGGACGAAGTCAATAAGGGAAAGGATGCTGATGGAAACTGGCTATCCAAACTCCCTGTTGATGCCGATGCCAATGGTGCCTATCACATCGCCCTCAAGGGGCTTTACCTCTTAAATAACCCTCAAACAAAGAAGATAGAAAATGAAAAATGGTTCCAGATCATGGTTGAAAAGCCCTACCTAAAGTAAATAATTACAGTAGACAGCGCATATCTCACAGTATTTCAGTACCTTTGCCCACAACAGCTGTAAGAGCATATAAAATTTCTACTATTGTAGATCCCATATATATTATAACTTAAAACTTAAAGGCTGTAAGAGCATATAAAATTTCTACTATTGTAGATGTCATCATCGTGCCGTCCTTCAGCACCACGGCTGTAAGAACATATAAAATTTCTACTATTGTAGATTCATCTGGCTTGCCAATGATGCCGCGCTCCGCTGTAAGAGCATATAAAATTTCTACTATTGTAGATTGACCGTGTGCGTGTAGTTGGCAGGCGTTTGCTGTAAGAGCATATAAAATTTCTACTATTGTAGATCAGTGTTACACGGGGTTATCTTTCTCGGACGCTGTAAGAGCATATAAAATTTCTACTATTGTAGATGGCCTTCCATTAGAAGAGGCACCATACTACGCTGTAAGAGCATATAAAATTTCTACTATTGTAGATTGCAAGGCTTTTTGAGTCTTGGGATTCGTCGCTGTAAGAGCATATAAAATTTCTACTATTGTAGATTGACAATAAGTACAGATGGCACAATTGATGTTACAGTTAGGACTGTGTGAAAGACGCGGTAGCGGTGTTGACCGTGCAGTTGAGGCCTTAGAGAAAATGTTATTACCTGCATATAAGGCTGAGAGTGGGGATGACTTCACAAGAATCACGTTGTATCCCCAAAAAGCAATTTCTGTAATGACAAGAGAAGAAAGAATAGAGGCCTGCTATCAGCATTGTTGTCTTGCATATGTAGACAATGAGACTATGAACAATCAATCTGTCAGGGAACGCTTTGGATTAAACAAGAATCAAGGCACAATAGCTTCTCACATCATATCGGATACTTTGTCAAAAGGATTAATAAAATCGGCTAACCCAGAGTCTGAATCTAGAAAGTTTGTCTCGTACGTGCCTTTTTATGCGTAGTTTTATCTTCGCAGAAAATCCAAATGAAGTCTAACTCACTGATAATCAAGGCTTCTTTATCTTCGCAGAAAATCCATGCATTAGTTGGCGATGGCAAATTATCTAGAAATATCCAGACGGCAGTATTGGTGACGGAGAGGAAATCGCCATGTAGTGAAAGGATTCACAAAGAGCTCTCAAAAGTGAAGGGCGAATGGCAGTTGTTGAAATAAAAATTGGAATGGAATCTTAGTATAGTTAATCACAGGAAACAACCCTCACTCCTCACACTTCTTACACCTAATTTGGGTGAGGGAGGTGTGAGGAGTGTTACCTAAAAAGTGAGATTAACAATATGTAGGAAAAACGGTTGTCATGAGACAAAAACGAAAATGAGACATCCGGAATCTGGGATGTTCAAAAGGCGGCCCCTTTCATTCAAAAGGCGGCGCCTTTTATCCAAAACCCGGTGGGTTTTGACAAAAAGGGGCTGGCTTTTGAATCGTTTCAAGCTATTTTCTTGTGTAATTCACTGTTACTTTTTGGTGCAATTTTGTTGAATTTTTATGCTTTTGCTTTCTGTATTGAAAAAAAAGTAGTACCTTTGCATGCGCTAATAAAATTAGGTAATAAAGAATGATTTCGGTAGAAGGATTAAAGGTGGAGTTCGGCGTCAAGCCGCTATTTGCGGAGGCCAGTTTCGTGGTCAATCCGCGCGACCGCATTGCCTTGGTTGGCAAGAACGGAGCTGGCAAGTCGACGCTGCTGAAGATACTGTGCGGCCAACAAAAGCCCACGGCGGGCACGGTGGCAGTACCTACTGACACGACCATCGGCTATCTGCCGCAGGTGATGAGGCTGCAGGATAATACCACCGTACGCGAGGAGGCACAGAAGGCGTTTGCCAATATTGCCGAGATGAAAGCCCGCGTAGAGCGTCTGGAGCGCCAGATGAGTGAGCGTACTGATTACGAGAGTGAAGACTATATGGCGCTGGTGGAGCGCTACACCACGGAGCATGAGCGATACCTGATGATGGGTGCTGAAAGCCGTGAGGCCGAGCTGGAGCGTACGCTCATCGGCCTTGGCTTTGAACGTACCGACTTCGAACGCCCCACGAGCGAGTTCTCGGGTGGCTGGCGCATGCGTATAGAGCTGGCGAAGATACTGTTGCAGAAGCCCGACGTGTTGTTGCTGGACGAGCCCACGAACCACCTCGACATTGAGTCTATCCAATGGCTGGAGCAGTTCTTAGCACAGAGTGCCTCGGCAGTGGTGCTGGTGAGCCATGACCGTGCCTTTATCAATAATGTGTCGAACCGCACGTTGGAGATATCCTGCGGGCGCGTGATAGACTATAAGGTAAAGTACAACGAGTATGTCGTTCTGAGGAAGGAACGCCGTGAACAACAGTTAAGGGCTTACGAGAACCAACAGAAGGAAATCGCTGAGATGAAGGACTTTATCGAGCGGTTCCGATATAAGGCCACGAAGGCTGTGCAGGTGCAGCAGAAGGTGAAACAGTTAGAGAAGATTGTGCCCATCGAGGTGGATGAGGTCGACAATTCGGCCATGCACCTGAAGTTCCCACCCTGCCTCCGAAGTGGCGACTATCCCGTCATCTGCGACGAGGTGCGGAAGGCTTACAACCATCTTGTTTTTGACCACGTGAACCTGACCATCAAGCGTGGCGAGAAGGTGGCTTTTGTCGGCAAGAATGGCGAGGGTAAGTCAACGCTCGTGAAGTGCATCATGGGTGAGATTCCCTTCGACGGCTCATTAAAGGTGGGACACAACATACAGATAGGCTATTTCGCACAGAACCAGGCTCAGCTGTTGGACGAGGAGCTGACTGTGTTCCAAACCATCGACAACGTGGCCAAGGGCGACGTCCGCCTGCGCATCAACGACATTCTCGGTGCCTTTATGTTTGGCGGCGAGAACTCCGACAAGAAAGTCAAGGTGCTTAGCGGTGGCGAGCGTAGCCGTCTGGCCATGATACGCCTGCTGCTGGAGCCCGTGAACCTGCTGATACTCGACGAGCCTACGAACCACCTCGACATGGCCTCGAAGGACGTGTTGAAAGAAGCAATCAGGGCGTTCGATGGTACGGCCATCATCGTGAGCCACGACCGTGAGTTTCTCGACGGCCTCGTTACCAAGGTCTATGAGTTTGGTGGCGGCAAGGTACGAGAGCATTTAGGAGGCATCTACGACTTCCTGCAGAGCCGCAAGATTGAGGAACTAAGCGAGTTGGGGAAAAACACGACTGCTCCCGTAACGCCGCCAACCAGTGCCCCGGCACCCTCAGTCAACAAACAGAGCTACGCGGAGCACAAGGAACAGCAGAAGCAACTGCGCAAGGCAGAGCGGGCCGTGGAGGAGAGCGAGAAGAAGATTGCAAAGATGGAGCAGCGCTTGAAGGAACTGGACGACCTGCTGATGGTGCCCGAGAATGCATCGGACATGACTCTGGTGACGGAGTACACTGCCACCAAGAGAGCACTCGACGAAGAAGTGGAGCGCTGGGAAGAGCTTTCAATGGAATTAGATGAGTTAAACAAATAACAAGAAAACGTATGAGAAACAAGAAATTTTTAATGATGTTGACATTATCAATGATGTCGGCAGTCACGATGGCTGATGAGCCGTTGAAGTCGGGACTTAACAAGGCCGACATGAACACCAGCGTGAAGGCTGGTGACGATTTCTACGAGTATGCCTGTGGTGGATGGATGAAGGCCAACCCGCTGCCTGCTGCCTATTCGCGCTTTGGTTCGTTCGACCGTTTGGCCGAGGACAACAACGAGCGTATCAATGGCATCTTGAAAGAACTGCAGGAGGGAACCTACAAGCAGGGAACCATCGAGCAGAAGCTCTCTGACTACTACAAGCTGGCGATGGACTCTACGCGTCGTGAGCAGGACGGCATACAGCCTGTCATGTCGCTTATCAAAAAGCTGGAGGCTGCCAAGACCGTTCAGCAACTGTTTGACGTGCAATTAGAGATGGCAAAGTTCGGTGACTCGGAATTCTACAGTGCCGGTATGGGTGCCGACGAGAAGAATGCTTCGCAAAATATCTTGGGCGTGAACCAGGGTGGCCTGACGCTCGGCCAGAAAGATTACTACTTGGAGACCGACGAGGCTACGACCAAGATCCGCGAGGCCTATAAGAAGCACATTGCACGCATGTTCCAGCTGTTTGGCTTCAGCAAGTCTCAGGCTACAAAGAAGATGCAGAATGTCTTCAAGTTGGAACTGGCACTGGCTAAGGTGTCGAAGAGTCGTACCGAGCTCCGTGACCCGCAGGCTAACTACAACAAGATGACCCTGCAGGAATTCAACACGAAGTATCCGAACCTGAAGCTGGAGCAGGTGATGAACGCTCAGGGCCTGCAGAGCAAGTACATGCAGGAACTGGTGGTCGGTCAGCCCGCCTTCATGGAAGGAACCAATGCTTTGCTGGCCAAGATAAAGCCCGCCGAGTATCGCGACTACATGGAGTGGGGTGTCATCGTGAGTGCCGCCAGCTACCTAAACGACGAGGTGCGCGAGGCCGACTTCGACTTCTTCGGCCGTACCATGTCGGGCCGCAAGGAAGATCATCCGCTGTGGCGTCGTGCTACCAGCCAGGTGCAGAGTGCCATGGGTCAGGCCCTTGGTCGTATCTACGTGGACAAATACTTCCCTGAGGCCGCCAAGACCCGTATGCTGAAGCTGGTGAAGAACCTGCAGATTGCCCTCGGCGAGCGCATTGCCGCCCAGGACTGGATGGACGACTCGACGAAGGTGAATGCCCTGCTGAAGCTGAATACGTTCTATGTGAAGGTGGGATTCCCCGACAAGTGGATTGACATGACCAAGCTGCAGATTGATGCGAAAAAATCTTACTATGAGAACCACATGGCATGTCTGAAGTTTTGGAATGATTACTACATCGACCATACGGCCGGAAAACCTGTCGATATAGAAGATTGGTACATGACTCCTCAGACGGTGAATGCCTACTATAACCCTACCACGAACGAAATCTGCTTCCCAGCTGGTATTCTGCAAGTTCCGTTCTTTGATATGACGGCTGACGATGCCTTCAACTATGGTGCCATCGGTGTGGTAATTGGCCATGAGATGACTCACGGATTCGACGATCAGGGACGCCAGTATGACAAGGATGGAAACATGCACGACTGGTGGAAGGAATCAGACGGAAAGAACTTTACAAATCGTACGGACAAGTATGCCGACTTTTTCTCGGCTATTGACGTGTTGCCCGACCTGAAGGCCAATGGTCGTCTGACGCTGGGTGAGAACCTAGCCGACCACGGTGGGCTGATGGTGGCATACGCTGCCTTTAAGAACGCCACGAAGAACAACCCGCTGCCTGTGATTGACGGTCTGACCGCCGACCAGCGCTTCTTCTTGGCCTATGCTGGCGTATGGGCAGGCAATATTACCGAAGCTGAGATCCGTAACCGCACGAAAAGTGACCCTCATTCATTGGGACGCTGGCGCGTGAATGGTGCCCTGCCTCACATCGATGCATGGTATGATGCCTTTGGCATAAAAGAGGGTGATAAGATGTATATTCCAAAGGAAAAACGCCTGCAACTCTGGTAAAACAGACCGAAAAGTGAAAAAAATGCCGTCGTAAATGAAAATTTACGGCGGTTTTTTGTAGAATATCATTTTTTTTTATATCTTTGCACGGATATTAGCAAATCATTTACTATGACCAAAGATACAACAATCAGACCAGGAGCAGCCATTCAAGGTGAGCAGGTGATGCAATATGAAGGCATGAGTCGGACTTCCGACAGTGCCCAACAGATTGACAATCAGCAATTAACCAATCAGGCAATGGGTGTTGCCTGCCCTTCGTGTGGAACAGTCAACGACCCGGAATCCATGTTCTGTGCCTCTTGTGGCCGTCCCTTGCGGCTCGCCAATTGCCCGAACTGTGGTAGTGAGATAGATCCTGATGCAGACTTCTGCGAGGTGTGCCATCATTATATTAAGAAGGACGTTTGCTCCTTCTGTGGTGCGTCAATGTCCGAAGGCGAGGCTTATTGTCACGAATGCGGCAATCCTCGTGGTGGCATTGTATGCCCGATCTGTAACACGCTGAACGATTTTGCTTTCTGCAAGCAGTGTGGAACGCCACTGACGGAAGATGCACGCGAACTGGCTGCCAATCTGCGTAAGCTTCCTGATTATCAGCTGCTTTCAGAAACGGCACGAGAACTGGAAGAGCTGAATATGCAAATTCCTTATAAGTCGGATCGCGACGTCTTACGTGATGAGATGAACGACAGGCTTCGTGAACGTGTGCTGACGTTGCTGGCCAAAGACAAAGGCGTGGCCAATCCGGAAATTCCAAAGAAAGAAACAAGGCGTTTCTCGCAGGAAGAATTACAGATACGTAAGGAAGAGAAGATGCGACTGATAACCGACATCCTCGACCGGATGGCTCTGCCCGCATTGCCAACACCAGCTAAAGCCCGTAACTACGCCATGGCTCAGAAACCAGCCGGAGTGAGGCTGGCTTGGGTCTGCAACTGGAAACATGCCTTACACTCCAGCCCCTGTGGCTGCGCTAAGCCGCAGTTGGGTGGCAAATGGGTGATTTTAGGCAAAAAGAACAACCAAGAGATAAAAGACGACAAACAATAATGGCAACTGATAGAACTCTCAATCGTACGGTGGGCATTGAAACAACGATGGTGACCAATGTACCGGAACAGACATTCCGTGTGCAATCTGATCAGCAAGCGTTATCCACCACTGCCACTTCGAAAGTGGATCGTACTTTCAGGGACGAGAAACAGGAACCAGGTTCCAGAATCAACAGTGGATTCTTCAATCTGAAAGGCATCCGATATAAGAATGAGAAGTGTTTAAGTGACTCTTCAGGGGAGGCACAGGTGTTCCTTGTTGAGCACGATGAAAAACAGTATGTGCTGAAAGTATATTACCCCAATTTTGACGTCAACAAGAAACTGCTGCTGACTATCCGCATGTTTGATTTTGAGATGATCGTCAAACTGTATGATTTCGGCAAAACTTATGTGGAAGGAAAGCACCGCTACTACGAGCTGATGGAATATCTCGAAGGCGGTACGCTGAACCACTATCAGTTAGGTGGCAACCTGAACAGATTCAGACGGTTGGCCTTGCAGGCAGCTGCTGCCTTGGCCTACTGTCACAACAACAATATTCTGCATAAAGACATCAAACCGTCGAACTTCTTCTTCCGTGATACCTCGCATGATGAGTTGGTATTGGGTGATTTCGGCATATCGTCGATGCTGGAGAAGGACGGTAAGGCACATCGTACCTCTCAAGCGCGTACGCCTATTTATGCTGCTCCGGAAATGTATTCCGACGTGATTGACGGCGTCGTAGAACTGACGCCGGCGGCTGACTACTACTCGCTTGGTATGACCCTGTTTGCCCTATGGCTGGGTGAGAACCCGATGAGTTCGAATGAGCGCGTGATGATGCGCCAGAAAAATGAGGGTCGCCTGCCACGTTTGAATGAACTGCCTGAGACAGTCAAGCATATCGTTCAGGGTCTGACGGCTGTTAATCCGATGAGCCGTTGGAGCTATGAGCAGGTGGAGAAGTGGTTCCTGGGTGAGGAAGTGCCTGTGGACATCAGTTCGCCGTTCCTGAGATATAAGAACTTTATCGTTGACCCCGACCGTAATCTGGTAGCCGACAACGTGCATGAGCTTATACCCCTGCTGGTAGAGAATGAGCGGCTGGCAACAGGCTACCTGTATAACGGACGTATCAGCCAGTGGTTGGAGTCATGTGGCAATATGAAGCTGGCAACGGTTGTGAAGGATATTGTTGTCAACAGATACCCAGCCGACCAACATGCAGGACTGATGGCATCTGTCTATGCCATGGAGCCTACCTATCCATACACGGATGTGAATGGGAACCTCTGTGACGATGTCCACAGCATCGCCATCTCCGTACTCAGCTACCAGGAGAAGTATTCGCTTTTGCTGAGAAATCCCAACGACACTCTTTTCTTGTATCTCGAGTCGCATTCAAAGTGCGACGTCAACCGTCTGCGCTCTTACTTTGCGACGGACGAAGCCAATGGTGTTCAGCCCGATTACCGTATTTCCATTCTGAAGATGGTGTACGAGATAGACAAGGATATTCCTTTCCTGTCGAAGTCTCCGTCGGCCAATATCAAGCAGATTGTTAAGGCTTTCGGCCATGACCAGCTTTCGCAGGACGAGTGGGTGAGCCTGACGGATGGACGGTTGCTGTCGTGGATGTATAGCCATGAGGACATGATGGCTTGTGAGAGCCTGAGAATCATGACTCAGGGGCAGAAATATTCGGAAACGCTGGCCTACAAAGTACTTTATAATCTCGACCGCGATGCTGCCTACGACCTTCGTTCAGCTGACACACCCGTAAAGGTAGGAAAGCTGTTGGCAGAGAGACTGAAGAATGCTGAGCATCTCAGCAACGAAGACTTTGAGCGCGAAATGCGTGACATCATTGAGCCTAACGGCCGCTTTGCCTACTTTGCCCAGTTGCATGGCTGGATTGAGTTGCAGGCAGAAGCCAACAGAACGTTCGACATGAAGCTGGAAGAAAACCGTGAGCGTTTAGGTGCCTACGATATGAAGACCGCTGTCTACCGTTTCTGCAAAATGTTAGGAGTGACACCGTCTTACCTGTTGACGAATGGTACGGAAGTCACCGACGGCAAGGAACTGGATCATGCTCAGAATGCCCAGATGCGTAATGAGATGCGGACGGGTAATTTCTCGCAGTGGCTCTCCATCTTCTATCATGAAGACCCGTCTAAGGATTTTGAGGAGCAGTACTCCTACGAGTATGAGCTTGAGAAGTGGGTGATGGCATTGGGCGAGATTGATTCCTCGAACCAGTATTACAGACGTTTTGTCGATGCTCGTGAGTCGACGCAGCAGAAGATGGAAAATGTGAAGGCCGAATGGAATCATGCCAAGCGTAAGGAGAAGATGTGGCGCGTGTCCTTCTACTCTTTGTGCGGACTTTGGGCTTTGTTGGTGCTTGTCCTTGGAGTGACGGGTCGTGACTATCTGTTGCGTAATTCGTTTGTGACTATTGGACTGCCGGTAGGCGGTATTTCCGCTTTCATTGTTAGCACCCGTGCCTATTTCAGAGGCTACGGTTTCGTGTTCTCAGTGTTGTGGGGACTGCTGGGTCTGGCGTCGTCGTTTATCCCCATTTCGATTCTGAAGTTCGTGAATGGCTCATTCCCAGTACTGTTCAACTTGGCTATCGTATTGATTACTGCGGTTTATATGCTGATATGCCACATGACCGACTTTAGGGGTGACCAGAAGGCAGACAACAAACTCGTCAACGACGTGCTCGATGATGATATCCAGTCGTCGTTGTTAGAGCCTCTTTATTATACCTTCAAGACGAAGTCGTATAAGTATAAGGGATCGAAATTCGGCATGCTTGACGACGTATCCGACCAGGTACGTTCAATATCGGGTGAATCCGTACTCCATTATATATTATGGTGCCTGATGGTGCTTTTGTTGGTTGGCGAGTTTATCGTATTCAGCCCCAAGCTAATGAATGTACGTAATCCGAATCTGGACGGCAACTGGAAACTGAAGACCCATAAAGTCATCAAACAATTAGAAAAGGATGTAGAATGATTTGCGAGCATTGTCATAAGGAAAACCGAAGCATTGCGAAATTCTGCAAGTGGTGCGGACGCCCCATGGCCAGTCAAAATGTACTTGACAGGCTGGTAGGGTTGGATGACGTAAAGGCTCAGCTGAAGACCATCGTCGACACCTATACATATTTGCACTCGCGCAAGGATATTGCCAATGTGCGCCTGTCGGTGAATGCCATTGTCGTCGGTGAGACGGGAACGGGTAAAACTGTTCTGGCTGAAATCATGCGTGACTACTTCTATCAGTATAAGATTATTGAGAAACCCAAGTTGACAATGGTTGATGCTGTCGACTATAACCGCTTTGTTGACAAATGGGACGATAATATCAAGAAGGCTCGCAACGGAATCCTCTTTTTTGATAATGTGCAAAAGTTGCTCCCTGATAAGTATTCGAATCAGGTGAACCCCTTGGATAAGTTGTTCGTCGAGATGGACAAGTGGAACGACAATCCAATTGTGGTGATTGCCGGATTGCCAAAAGGCCTTGACGACTTTTTGGAGAGCAACCCCGCAGTGAAGAACCGCTTCAAGTACCTGTTCCGCCTGTCAACGCCAGGTTATCAGGAGTTGTGCGGCATCACGAAACTTGAACTGCGGAAGAAATACGGTATCACCCAATATTCGGATGAAGCCGACAAGCAGCTTTCCCGTTTCTTCAAGTATCAGATTAAGATGAAGGATGAGACATTTGGTAATGCTCATCTTGCCATGAAAACGGCGGAAGACATCTTTACTTCTTTTATCAGCCGTGGAGCTGAGGCAACACAGGTGGAGCGTGAGGATATCCAGGGGTATGTGCCTGAAGAACGTTCGCTCGATGATATCCTTCACGACCTCGACAACTTTATCGGAATGGATGAAGTGAAGCAGGCGGTACGTGAGATTGCCTATTCAGTCCAAAATAGTGTGCAGCGTGCTGAACGTGGTCTTGGCGAACAGGAAAAGATGTCGATGCATATCATCCTGACGGGTAATCCTGGTACAGGTAAGACCACCATAGCCCGTAAGCTTGGCGAAATTCTTTCAGCCATCGGTTATCTGGATAGTGGCCATGTGGTAGAAGTTGACCGTGCCAAGATGGTGAGTCCCTATCAGGGTGAGACTCCCAAGGTGGTCGACCGTCTGTGCGACAAAGCCATGGGTGGTATCTTGTTTGTGGATGAAGCCTATACGCTGGCACCTCTCAGTCATTCGGGTGAGCGCGACAATCAGGGCGCTCAGGCTTTGGAGAAACTGATGAAACGAATGGAGGACGACCGCGGCAAGTTTGTGGTCATTGCAGCAGGCTACCGTAATGAGATGGATAATCTCTTCCGTATCAATCCTGGTTTCAAGAGCCGTTTCAATTACTTCTTGAATATTGAGGACTATTCTCCTGAGCAACTCTATCAGATTATGATGGTGTTCGCAAGTGAGAAACACTATATCATGTCACCACAGGCTGAGGCTAAGGCTAAGGCTTGTATTAAGCAGATGTATGAGTCACGTGATAAGGATTTTGCCAACGGGCGTACCATGCGTTCGCTGTTCGACGAGATTTGCAAGAAGCAGGCTCAGCGTCTCCAATACGGCGATATTTCCACACTGAGTGATGCTGAGCTGATGACTATTGAGGATGGAGACATCCCGTTCGAGGCTCCTACAGCGGTAGACTATACGGAGTGCTTGCAGAAGCTCGACGGTCTGGTGGGTCTTTCGGCTGTTAAGAAGGAAATCAGTAATCTGGCTGCTTTCTTGAATCTGCAAATCAAGCGAGGCGAGTCCAATATGTTCCAAGGCAAACACTATGTGTTTACAGGTAATCCTGGTACTGGTAAGACCACAGTAGCCCGCATTATGGCCGACGTGTTCAAGACGTTAGGTATCCTTTCGCGTGGACAGCTTGTGGAGGCTGACCGTGCCAAACTGGTAGCTGGATATAGCGGACAGACGGCCATTAAGACCAACCAACTGATTGATTCTGCTATGGGTGGCGTGCTGTTTATCGACGAGGCTTACACGCTGAGGTCGAACGACGGCGACTCCTTTGGTGCTGAGGCCATTGACACCCTGCTGAAGCGTCTGGAGGACGACCGTGGCCGTTTCATCTGTATTGTTGCTGGCTATACTAATCAGATGCACGACTTCATAGACTCTAATCCAGGGTTGAAGAGCCGTTTCACGCAGACCATCCATTTCGACGACTATACGCCAGACGAGCTGACGCAGATATTCCTGAATCTGGCTGCGGCCAAGAACTTCACCATCAGCGATGAGACGCGTAGTGCTATCCACCGTCAGTTTGAACAGCTATATCTGCGACGCGACAAGAACTTCGGCAACGCACGCGAAGCTCGACGCATTTTCGATGAGGCTGTGGAGAAACAGAGCCAGCGACTTGTCGGCCTGATGAGTGATCCTGGCTTTAAGGAGGAGGATATGTACAGCATCACTACCGATGACCTGCCAATGGCTCAGAATGAGAAGGCTCGTCCTCTGGATGAAGTTCTCAACGAGCTTGATGACTTCGTGGGTATGCGTCAAGTGAAGAACAGCATC
Source organism: uncultured Prevotellaceae bacterium (assembly GCA_902794405.1). GTDB lineage: Bacteria > Bacteroidota > Bacteroidia > Bacteroidales > Bacteroidaceae > Prevotella. The sequence goes on along the minus strand of CADBHI010000025.1, from coordinate 20,550 downwards.
CGACGGCTGGCTGTGCAGAGCATGTTTATGAAACAAAGGGCGGCATTGGGTGCTGGTAATGTGCAGCAGATGGTCATGAACTTCGTGCTGACCGGTAATCCTGGAACTGGTAAGACCTCTATTGCCCGTAAGATGGGCGAGGTGCTGAATTCCATGGATATCCTGCCTACAAGCCGAGTGCTGGAAACCAGTCGTGCTACCCTTGTCGGAAAGTATATGGGTGAGACACCGAAGATTGTCAACAATATGTGTGACAAGGCGATGGGTGGAATACTGTTCATCGACGAAGCCTATACCTTGAGCGAGCAGAATGACCAGTATGGCAAGGAGGCTATCGACACGTTGATGAAACGAATGGAAGACGACCGTGGCAAGTTCGTGGTGATAGCTGCCGGCTACAAGGACAAGATGGAGACCTTCCTGCAGATGAACCCAGGGCTGGCCAGTCGATTCACCCATAAGCTGCATATCGACGACTATAACGAAGACGAGCTGTTGGCCATCTTTAAGAAAATGGCACAGAAGGAGCAGTACATGCTGTCGCCGACGGCAGAGTTCAAGGCATTGGATGTCATCTTCAAGATGGTCATGACCAAGGATTCTACATTCGGCAATGCCCGTGAGATGCGTAACCTGTTGGACCAGACGGTGCAGCAACTGTCCATACGTGTTTCGCAGATGCCGCCCGATCAAGTGACGAAGGAAACATACCAAATCATATTACCCGAAGATATAGTAGATAAGAAATGATTATTTGTCCTAAATGTAAAGAAGAGATAGATGATGATAGCCACTTCTGTGATCAGTGTGGACAGGCATTGTTGTACTGCAATCAATGTGGTCGCGTAGGCATCGGTCGTCGTTGTACGCATTGTGGAGGTCTGATGGTGGCATTGGAGGAATACCAGCGTGCTGTCGGTTCTCAGACGGCCTTGTCCATGTCGGTATCTTCGGGTGTTGTGTCGTATTCAGGGAGTATTCATCCTGACCATTCAGAACATGATAATACTCAGAAACCTGCTCGTCGTGGAATACCTGTGCTAACGCTATATAACCCCAGCCTGAATATCCGTATAGACGGTATCAATGGTGCAGTAATTGGTCGTCGACAAGGCCCCTATACTAAGTATTTTGAGAATAATATGTATATTTCCGGCGTACATGCACAATTGAAATATAATGCTCAGACGGGGTGGTGTGTCGTTGATAAGCATTCTTCAAATGGCACGACGCTGAATAAGCATACCTTGCAGCCTGATGTCGAGATGTCTCTGAAAACAGGTGACATCTTGTCGCTGGCAAATATAAATCTTCAAGTGAATATCAGTTAAACCAATAAATACTTCAAGTGAAACTTAATATCTGTGCGGCAAGCAATGTGGGCTCAGTCCGCCTAAATAATGAAGATATGATACTCGTCGGTCCCGACTATGTTCGTGATGACGATATAAAATGTAAGGTGGATTTGTCGTCTGTCGACCGTTACCTCGTTGCCCTGGCCGATGGTATGGGTGGCCATAACGGAGGCGATATTGCCAGTAGCGATGTGCTTCATAACCTGTGCTTCTTCTTTGGCGACCTGCCTACGGGACTGAATGTTAGTGATTTTAATGAATCCATATTTGGGTGGATGGAGTCTATTAACTGTATAATTGATTCCAAGGGACGTTCAAACCCTCTCTATCGTGAGATGGGAACAACACTCGTTGCTTTTGCCTTTTATGCTGGGGAATTCTATTGGATGAACTGTGGTGACAGCCGCGTCTACAGGTTACGTGACGGTGTCTTGACACAGTTATCCACCGACCATTCATTGAGTAACCTGATGGGCGAAAGTGGTCATTCCGGTATTATCACCAATTGTATTGGTGGCGGTTGCAAGACATCGTATATTGATATAGTGAAATGCACCCAGGACGTGACCCCTAATGATGTTTATTTGCTGTGCAGCGACGGACTGACAGATATGGTTAACGATACTATAATAGAACAGATGTTGAACAAGGGAGCCGATGCCAATAGCCTTTGTGAAGCAGCCATCGCTGCCGGTGGCTATGACAATGTCTCTGCTTGTGTGATAAAGATTGAATAATTCAGAATAACTATGCCATTAAGATTACCAGACCGCTTGCCGGCCATCGATTTGTTGAAAAGTGAAAACATCTTCGTCATGGGCGATACCAGGGCTCATGCCCAGGATATACGCCCCTTGCGCATTGTCATCCTGAATCTGATGCCGCTGAAGATTACGACAGAGACTGATCTCATTCGTTTGCTTTCAAACACACCGCTACAGTTGGACATCAGTTTCATGAAACTGAAGAGTCATACGCCAAAGAACACGCCGATTGAGCACATGATGATGTTCTACCGCGACTTCGAGTCGATGCGCAATGAGAAATTCGACGGCATGATTATCACTGGTGCTCCTGTCGAACAATTAGACTACGAGGATGTCAGCTATTGGGACGAAATCACTGGTATCTTTTCGTGGGCGCGTACGCACGTCACGAGTACCTTATATATATGTTGGGCTGCTCAAGCCGGCCTCTACTATCATTATGGCGTGCCCAAGTACCCGCTGCCGAAGAAGATGTTCGGCATCTTCCCGCAGGTGAAACTCGATGCGCAGCTTCCCATTTTCCGCGGGTTTGATGATGTATTCCAGATGCCCCACAGCCGACATACCGAATTGCATCGTGATGACATCATGGCTTGTCCTGAACTGACGCTGATTGCTGAGTCCGACGACAGTGGCGTCAGCATCGTCATGGCCCGTGGTGGACGTGAGTTCTTCATCACAGGACATCTGGAGTATGCGCCTGATACCCTTGACAAGGAATACCGACGTGATAAGGACATCCGCGATGACGTCGAGCTGCCGAAACACTATTATCGTAATGACTGTTTCGAAGAGGGACCGCTTGTGACCTGGAGGGCACACGCCAACCTGTTCTACTCCAACTGGATTAACTATTACGTTTATCAGGAGACACCTTATAATATAGAAGATATTAAGTGACACGTCCCCTTGAACTGCTCGCTCCGGCCAAGAATTTAGAATGTGGCATCGCAGCCATCGATCATGGTGCTGATGCTGTCTATATTGGTGCGCAGCGGTTTGGTGCAAGGGCTTCGGCGGGCAATAGTGTGGCTGATATTGCCAAGCTCTGCGACTATGCCCACCAGTTCCAGGCCAAGGTCTATGTCACTGTCAATACCATTATCTACGACGATGAGTTAGAGGCCACTCGTCAGCTCCTTCAGGAATTAGCTGATGCAAAGGTCGATGCTGTCCTGGTTCAGGATTCTTCACTCTTCACTCTTCACTCTTCACTTCCTCTTCATGCCTCCACCCAGACCGACAACCGTACTACGGAAAAGGTGCAGTGGCTACACGATTTGGGTTTCAGTAGGGTAGTGTTGGCTCGCGAACTCTCCATCGACGAGATTCGTGCTATCCACGAGTCGGTTCCTGATGTCGAAATGGAGGTCTTTGTTCACGGTGCTCTCTGCGTCAGCTACAGCGGACTATGCTATGCCTCGCAGCATTGTTTCCATCGCTCTGCCAATCGTGGTGAGTGTGCCCAGTTCTGTCGCATGCAGTTCGATTTGTTAGATGCCGACGGACAGGTGATAGAACACAATCGTCATCTGCTGTCGCTCAAGGATATGTGTCAGATTGACAACCTTGAGGCGCTTGCTGAGGCTGGAGCTACCTCATTTAAGATTGAGGGACGGCTCAAGGATGTGGCTTACGTGAAGAACGTAACTGCCGCTTATAGCGAGCGGTTGAATGACATTATTCGTCGTCATCCTGATTGTTACCATCGCGCATCCTTGGGGCACTGTCGTTATACCTTCACCCCCAATCTGCAAAAGACTTTTAATCGTGGTTATACCACCTATTTTGCAAATGGCCGCCGTTCAGACATCGCCTCTTTTGACACGCCGAAGGCTATGGGCGAGTTTGTGGGGACTGTCAAAGAATTGCGGCGAGACTCCTTCAACGTAGCTGGAACAGCCCGCTTCGCTAATGGCGACGGCTTGTGTTTCCTGGATAAAGATCGGCAGTTGCAGGGCTTCCGTGTAAATAGGGTAGAGGGTAATCGACTTTTCCCCCAGCGTATGCCTGACGGTCTGCACCCTGGCTTGCGTCTTTATCGTAACAACGATCAGGAGTTTGAACGGCTGCTTTCGAAACCCAGTGCCGAGCGAAAGATACCTATCACTCTGTCGCTGCGTCCCACTGATGAAGGTTTCTGTCTGTCGTCAGGTGACGTTGCTGTGGAACTGCCTATCGAGCATCAGACAGCTGAGAAACCACAGCGTGAGAACATCATCCGCCAGCTCACGAAGTTGGGTAACACGCCCTACGAGTGTTCCGAAGTTGACCTTCCCGAGGACTTTAACTACTTTATCCCCAGCAGTCAGCTGACAGAACTGCGTCGGCAGTTGGTTGATGGCCTTGCCAATGAGCCCCATGAGCCCTATAGGCCCCATGAGCCCTATAGGCCCCATGAGCCTCATAAGCCCTATCCCTCTCCCCACCTCTACAACATCGCCAACCGCGAAGCCTGCCGTTTCTATGGTGTTGACAGCCCTACGGCCTATGAGCTGCATCCCTCGGCTGATGCTGTGTTGATGCAGTGCCGCCACTGTCTGCGTTATTCGCTGGGCTATTGTGTAAAACATGGTGGGCAGCGCCCTTCATGGCGTGAACCACTCTATCTGCGTCTTGGCGACGGTCGTCGCTTCCGTCTTGAATTTGATTGTCTTAATTGCCAAATGAATGTCTATGCGTCGGCTCGTTAAACTTATATTGCCCTTGTTGTTGTTAACTTCCTGCTACAATCGTGGTCAGCAGACACCTGATGCTTGGGATTTGACTGAGCAGCAGCTGGACAGTATCTCGTTCTACACCACCCACCACTACACTCAGAACTACAACTTCCTGGTGCGTGCCGACTCCATGCCCATCATCCAGCAACTGCCCGCAGAGGCTCTTAGCGACATGCCAGTTGATACGCTGATGGTCTATAGGGGGGAGCATCTTGTAGTGGCCGATATCACTACCGTTCCTGTTGATACCATCGACTCTGTGTGGGTGAAAGTGGCACGTGATCAGAACACCTTCGGATGGATTCATGAGCATGACATGCTCAACGCCGTATCGCCCGATGACCCCATTTCCGAGTTCATCGATTTCTTTTCCAATACCCATCTATTGATATTTATGGCATTGGTGGTGGTAGTGGTAGCCGTTTATATCAATCGTAAACTGCTGAGCCGTCAGTCCAAGCTGGTTCATTTCAACGACATCGCCTCGTTCTATCCTACATTGCTCTGTCTGCTGGTGGCAGCATCAGCAACGCTTTACAGCAGTATCCAGTTGTTCGATCCTGAGAAGTGGCGCCATTTCTACTATCACCCCACGCTCAACCCCTATGCCGTACCATTCAGTCTCGGACTATTCTTGGTCTCGGTGTGGGCTATCGTCATTGTCGGCGTTGCCGTACTTGACGAGGTGCGTCGCCTCATGACGCTCGGCGAGGCAGTTCTCTACCTGTTGGGACTCGGAGCCACCTGTGCTGTAGCCTATGTCGTGTTCAGCATCTTCACCTTATATTATATAGGTTACCCCCTCTTCGTGGCCTATGTCGTTTTTGCCCTCTGGCGCTACTTCCGTCATCCCCGTCCCCGCTATCAGTGCGGCCGATGTGGTGCCCTGCTCTACGACAAGGGCACCTGTCCTCATTGCGGCGCGCTCAATGAGTAGGTTGACATTTCAATGCGTGTGGCCTGCTCGCCATTCCTTGGCCCGCACTTTGATATTCTTCTGCAGGCACTCACTGTAGAGCCACGGTTCGCAGCTGTGGATATCGCCCACGTTCAGGAAGCCACGGAATGGGGGATATTCTGTAGCACTGTAATTAGTGGCCACGAGAACATGGTATTCGGGCGAGACGGTGATGGTAATGGTGTCGTGGAGCGTAGCGGGTGTGGCATCCGTGTGCCAGTTCACGGGGTTGATACAGATGTCGGAGCCGGCAATGATGGGTAGCACATATTTCACGTCCTTGACGGTATTGTAGCAGATGGTAACACCCGTGTCGGTCTCACCTTCTGCGGGACGGATATGGCTGCACGCGGCCATATCGGCTTTGGTCACCTTGTAGCCCAAGACGTAGGCAGCAGCCAACTGGCTATACGTCTCGTCGTCGATATGCTTCAGCAGTTCCACAACTGCTAAGCCTCCCTGACTGAAGCCTGCGATGATGAGCGGGCGCGACTTGTCACGCTGGGCCTGAAAAAGGTCGAAAGCCTTGCAGACATCGCCCATCGAAAGGCGGGTACGCTGATAGACGGTGTCCTCGCTGTTCGTCATAAATGCCTGGATGGTCGTATGGCGATAGTAAGGAGCAAAGAAGCGGTTCCCAGGCGACATATAGGCTGCTACCTTTTTCATTTCCAAGTCAGCCATGTTAGCGCGGTGCTCCGGGTTCCATACGTCGGCATAGTGGCAGATGCGCCCGTCCTCTGTCGTCCAGTCGTCCTCCCACGTCGATACCACGTAGAACACATCGGCTCCCGTGCCGTCCGTATCGCCATCGGCAGTCACCCACATTGTCTTGTCCGAGTAATCTGGAGCCTGCGGAATGTATTCTGCAGCAATGTCCTGTTCCGACGGATTATCGTCGTTCGACGAACAAGCTTCAAACGCTGCCGTGCAGCAGATGATAAGTATGGCGGCAAGTGCCAAGAGGCAGATAAGGATTCTCTTTTTCATTCTGTTTCTATGATAACGTGCATAGTACTGCCAGTCTGTTATTTGAACAGATACTGGGCGAACTCGTGAAGTGATTTGCGCCATACCTGCCACTCGTGGTCGCCGGGGTAGGAGTTGAACTTTACTTCTACACCACCTTCGCGCATCTTCTTCACGATGGTGCGAGTGTATTCAATGCGGGGATCTTGTTCGCCGCAGCTCAGGAAAAAGATGTCGAGCTGGCTGTTGAAGTTTTTGGTGTCGCTCAGTATGCCGGGCACTTCCTTCTCAAGGTCGAAGTTCGAAGCACCACGAATGCCGCCGAACATGCCGGTGGAGAAGACGCCAACGTTGGCAAACACCTCTGGGGAGCGCAGACCGATGTAGAACGACTGGCCACCACCCATCGAAAGGCCGCACATAGCGCGGCTCTTGCGGTCTTTCTTGACTCGGTAGTTCTTTTCCACGAATGGTATCACATTGTCAATCAGTTCGCTGCGGAACGTCTGCATGCCCTGCCAGCTGTAGCCGCCACCGCCAAAGCCTCCGCTGCGTGAGTTGACATTACTGTTGGCACTCACCACGATCATTGGTACGGCCTTGCCTGCTGCTATCAGGTTGTCCATAATCTGGGCGGTTCGGCCCTGCTCCATCCAACCACGATGGTCCTCACCTCCGCCGTGCTGGATATACACCACTGGATAGGTCTGCTGGCCCTCATTGTAGCCGGCAGGGGTGTAGACCATCAGGGGGCGCCAAGATTCTTCCACCTTACTATAATAATATACGGTGCGCACTTCACCGTGTGGCACATCCTGTATCTCAAAGTCGTCCATACCCTGCTCGGGGATCTCGATGGCACTCGACCAGCGGCTGCAGCCGTATAATGTCTGGCTGGCAGGGTCGGCTACCGATACGCCGTCGACAACCAGGGAATAGTAGTGGAACCCTGGCACCTGCGGCTTGGTGGTTACTGTCCAGGTACCGCCTTCGCCTTTCTGCATGTCGTACTTCGTGCCGCCCAGGTCAATCTGGATGTTCTGTGCCTGTGGGGCATTCACACGGAACATCACGCTGTTGTCCTTTAGCACGCGTGGATAGCCGTTGCGATTGATGTTAGTCACCGGGGAATACGATTCTTCTGGGAACGTCTCCCTGCGGAACCCTTGTGCTGCAACTTGCATGCAGCAAACAGCCGTCAGCATTGCGGCCAGTATCATTCTCGTAGTTTTCATTTGTGGTAATATGGTGTTTCGCTTGCAAATTTAGTAAGAATATTGTAAAGCGACAAACTTTATTCGATTTTTCTGTAAAATCCCTATAAATTAGGATTGTGGGAGTGGTAGAAAGTTTGTACCTTTGCACCCGCAAAATCGAAGAAGAAAGATGAGAAGATTATTGATATTGGCCCTGGTTTTCGTTCTGGTCTTGCAGTCACAGGCTCAGGACGGCATGAGGAAGACGGTAGAATATCTGGCATCGCAGGAACTTGGAGGCCGGTTCCCAGCCACAGCAGGCGACACGCTCGCCTCGGAATACATTACTGGCATGCTTCGCGGCATGAAGCTGAAGCCAATAGTAAAAGGAAAGAAGGAAAAAGGTTTCTATCAGGACTTTAATTTCAGCAAGAAAGACATCGTCACCGAGAAGACCACCGAATATAATACCCACAACATCATTGCCGTTGCTCCGGGAAAAGACAAACGCCTGAAGCACGAATACATTGTCGTTGGCTCCCACTACGACCATTTAGGTTTTGGAGGCCAAGGGTCAGGCTCACGCCGTCCAGACACTTTGGGCGTTCACCCCGGCGCTGACGACAATGCCAGTGGCGATGCTGTAGTCCTTGAATTGGCTAAGCACTTTAAGAAGGTACGTTCGCCACGCAGTATCATCTTCGCATTCTTTGGGGCTGAGGAACAAGGACTTATCGGCTCCAAGAAATTTCTGGAATGGATGAAGCAGGCCGACGGTCGGCGCAAGAACCTGCCTCAGGATGTGAAAGACATTGTGGCGATGGTGAATCTGGATATGGTGGGGCGCATGCGCGATCATGCCATGAGTGTATCTGGTACAGGAACAAGTAGCGGATTCAAGGCCCTGGTAGAGCAAGCAGCGGAGCAGACGGGCTTGACAGTTTCTTGTATTCCTGACGGTTACGGGCCAAGCGACCATGCGTCGTTTGTAGCACAGGACATCCCTGTGCTCTTCCTCACTACTGGTGGCCACATGGAGTATCATACCCCCGCCGACGTGCCTTCAACCCTGAATTACGAAGGTATGCAGCAAACCTTAGAGTTCTCGCAGAAGCTGATAACCCAGATAGCTGCCCAGCCAACGAAGCCCGACTATATCAGCGTGCCGAGCAGTCAGACGATGAGTCATGCCAAGTTTAAGGTTACGTTAGGCCTGATGCCCGATGTTATGGGGGCCAGCACTGTTCCAGGTCTTCGTGCCGACATTGTGGTGGCCGGCAAACCGGCACACAACGCAGGCATTAGAAGTGGCGACATTATTAAGGAAATAGACGGCAAACCCGTCAAGGATATCAACGAATACATGGAACGTCTGGCCGAGCTTCAGGCCGGCACCACTATTCCCGTAAAGGTTCTTCGTGGCGAAGAGACAATCGTGTTTCAAGTTCACCTAACTCCTCCTGTAAGATGAAGAAATCGGTCTATTGGCTTTTAGCTGTTGTTATCACGTTGGTACTGAGCATCTACCAGCGCATGACGGGTCCTACCTATCCCAAGCGAGTGACTGTAGAACTCAACGGGGAGACCTATAAGGTGAAACTGCCCAGAAGCGGCGTGCAGCACGACGAGGTGGTAGCCTTGAAGGGCGTTCCGTCTGGCATAGAGTCACAACTGCATTACCGTCGTTACCCGACGACTGACGCTTTTACCACCGTGGACTTTACGTGGCAAGACGGTGAGTGGCAGGCATCCCTTCCCGTGCAGCCCGTTGCGGGTAAACTGCAGTATTACATCACCGTTGATGGTCACGACTATTTGGCCGATGAGCCCGTCGTGATACGCTTCCGTAATGATGTGCCAGCTATTATTCTGGTGCCCCACATCCTGCTGATGTTTGGAGCCATGCTACTGGCTGTCTATACGCTTCTGCTGGTTATTACGCGCAAGCCCTATAGCCGATGGCTGAAGATCACTGTGGCAACATTGTTTGTCGGAGGCTTCATTCTCGGTCCGCTCGTGCAGCATGCGGCCTTCGGACCTTGGTGGACAGGATTCCCATACGGCACAGACCTGACGGACAACAAAACCCTCCTGTCGTTCCTGTTCTTTGCAGCTGCGCTTGCAACGATACGATGGAAGTACAACAAGTGGGTTGTCTGTTTGGCCGTCCTGTTCATGGTGGTCATCTTCAGTATTCCTCACAGTGCTTTCGGGTCAGAGTATGACTATGCCAAGCAAGAACTGAAGAAATGAAGTTTTAAATCGAAAATAGAAAATCAGTAAATAGAAAATGAAAAAGATTAAGAGTTTTATGATGATGATGGCCACAATGGCCTTCGTGTTTGGTGTATGTTCATGTGGTAGCGATGACGATGAGCCCGAAGTGGCCGTTGCTACGCAGGTAGCTGGTTCTTATACCGGTCTTGAGATTATGACGGTTAGCGGCGAAGACGATGAGGGCACAAAGACCTTCGAGTTTACCAAAGCCACGGACTCGTCTGTTGATATGACAATTCCCGAATATGGCGAGGGAGGTATGTCTCTGCCTAAGATGCCTGTGAAGGGTATTCTTTTGACAAAGAGCGGCAATACCATTACTGGAAGACTGTCCTCCTACAGTGGAACCGTGACCAATGCCAGTGGAGCCGAGAAGGCCTATACCGTCAGCGATGTCACCGTCCTGTTCAGCGACAAGAATGTTGTGGTGACGTTTGCGTTGAAGTATGGCAATATGCCGTTTGCCTTTGCAGGAAAGTTTACAGGAACCAAGCAGTAATAAGTGTTAACAAATCAATTTAAGACATCTGTTTTAGCCGGCGTGGTATTGACCATGCCGGTTCTTGACATATTTGCACAGACGGCTTTCCGCGACTCTGTGGAGCTGAACCCTGTCGTCATCACTGCTTCTCATACGCCCAAGGCGCTGAAGGATGCACCCGTCGTTACGCGACTGATAACGCTTCACGACATCAAGATTGCCGATGCCACTAATATCCAGGACTTGCTGATTCAGGAGATTCCCGGACTGGAGTTCGGTTTTGCCATGAGTCAGGAGACATCGCTCAATATGAGTGGCTTCGGCGGCAATGCCGTGCTGTTTCTGGTCGACGGCGAACGTATGGCTGGCGAAACGATGGACAATGTGGATTACAACCGCATGAATCTCGACAACGTGGGACGTATCGAGATTGTCAAGGGAGCCTCGTCGGCCCTCTACGGCTCAAATGCCGTGGGCGGGGTGGTCAACATCATCAGCCGTGAGAACCTTGAGCCCTGGACTGTCAATGTGAACTCACGCTACAACTCCTTCGGCCATGAATGGCGTCATGGGGCCGGTTTTTCGTTCAACAACAAGAAATGGAATTCCCAGACCAGTTTCCAGCATACCAGGATTGATCCTGTTGACCTAAGAAGATGCAGGGCTTGCCCTACGACGAATCGGTGCTGATCGACGACTCCAACCTCAGCCGCCTCTATGGGCAGAAGACTTACAACGTCAAGGAACGGTTGACTTTCCGACCCACTGAACAGCTGACCCTGACAGGTCGTGGCGGCTACTTCTTCCGCACCAGCGAGCGCGACACCTACGACTATCATTTCAATGGCTATAGTGCCGGACTGAAGGGCAAATATGCATGGGACTCTGGCCGCCATCTCGAACTGTCGTATGCCTACGACCAGTACGACAAAGCCAATTTCATGCCTGACGGAGCCCGAACCCACGACCACGACTACAGCAATCAGCAACATGTAGTGCATGCGCTCTACAGCCAGTCATTTGGTGAGAACCACCTCATTTTAGGAGCCGACTACCTGCATGACTATCTCACCACCTATCAATTCGTAGAAGGTGCCGACCACGCTCAGAGCAATATCGACGGCTATGCCCAGTTCGACTGGAACATCACGCCGCGATTCAACGCCGTGGGTAGCCTTCGTTACGACTATTTCTCGGCTTCGGCCATGAAGGCCTTTACCGGACGTCTTGCCCTCGTTTACAAATTCCCCTGGCTGACCCTCCGTGCCAACTACGCCAGCGGTTTCCGGGCACCCTCGCTCAAAGAAATGTATATGCACTTCGACATGGGTAATATGGGCTACATGATTATCGGTAACCCGAACCTGGAACCAGAGAAGAGCCACAATTTCAATGTGGCTGTTGATCGGCAGAACCGCATCAGCGGAGGCGGCATTATCGACGGCGTCTATAGCTTCACCCTCATGGGCTACTGCAATCTGTTCGACAAGCGCATCACTACTGTTGCCCACACCTATGAAGAGATGCCAGCTGCCCTCTATTGGAATGAAGACGGCGTCAATGTCTGGGGCATCGATGTAAGCCTGGGCCACTATTTTGACTGGGGCTTGACGCTTAAGCTGAACTATGCCTGGATGCATGAGACCGGCAATGTGGTATTCTCGCAGTTCTCTCAGCCACGCTCGCACGCCCTCACCTGGCGTATTGGCTATGGTCATCGCTACTCACGCTTTTATGCTCTCGATGCTGCCCTTTCTGGACGTAGTCTTGGCAAGCCCCAATCGGGTCACACCGATGTTGATCAGGGCTATACCATCTGGAAACTCATGCTCCAGCACCATATCTGGCGCGGTTTCAATCTCAATACTGCCATTGACAACCTCTTCAATTACAAGCCCAAGTCCTATTATTATAGCTCTCCGCTAACCACTGGCACATCCTTCACCATAGGCCTGTCTGTTGACCTGGACAATTTATAAAAAAGGTAAAATGTTATGTTAAACCGTTGCAAATATGCGTAGAATAAAAAGTTTTTCGTACTTTTGCAGCAGAATAAACCCCTAAAAGACAGAAAAAATGAAGAAAATCGTTATGACTATGGCGCTGGCCCTCACTATGATGATGGGCGCGCAAACCGTTCAGGCTCAGGATGTCCTGACAGTTGAGCAGCAGGCTGAAATGAAGGCTCAGAAGGCTGCCGAGAAAGCAAAGAAGGATGCAGAAAAGGCTGCTAAGAAGGCTGAAAAGGATCAGAAGAAGAGGGAAGCCGCTGAAAAGAAAAAGAAGAAGGAAGCTGAAAAGGCCGAGAAGCTGAAGAAGAATGCTGAAAAGGCCCGCAAGGCTGCCGATAAGGCTCAGGAAAAGTATACTAAGGCTGCTGAGGAATCTGCCAAGAATCCTGGCGATAGCAAGCTCGAACTGAAGGCTGCTAAGGCCAAGGTTGCTGCCGAAAAGGCTCAGGAAAAAGCCGAGAAGGCTGCCAAGAAGGCCAAGTAATTCCTTTTTCGAAATACCAAAAGACTTGCCGCATCTCTGTCGTTAAAGGCCGAGGTGCGGCAATGTTTTACTGTTTGCACTCGGAAATGAAAAGAAAAGCAAGCTTTCCTTTTGCATTTCACTCGTTTTTTCGTAACTTTGGCTATGCCGAACTTACTTAGCACTCGGAAATGAAAAGAAAAGCAAGCTTTCCTTTTGCATTTCACTCGTTTTTTCGTAACTTTGCCATCAAAGATGGCGAACTTACTCCGTCTCGGAAGAAAAAACAAATATTTGTTTTGTTCTTCGCTCGACTTTTCGTAACTTTGCAGCGTTTTTTCGATTGAGAACGTAACAAAACGAGATATGAAAGATAGAATAACTGGTTCGAAAGCGCTGATGAGGGCACTGCGGGCTGAGGGCGTGAAGACCATCTTCGGCTACCCCGGCGGCAGCATCATGCCCGTCTACGATGCGCTGTTCGACTACACACGTGGAGTGAAGAAATGCTTTGACCACATACTGGTACGCCACGAGCAGGGTGCCACCCATGCTGCCGAGGGCTATGCCCGTGTCAGTGGTGAGGTGGGCGTGGCCCTGGTGACGAGCGGCCCTGGCGTGACCAACACGCTGACGGGTATTGCCGACGCTATGCTCGACTCGACGCCGATTGTGGTCATTGCCGGACAGGTGCCTATTTCGGCACTGGGTACCGATGCTTTTCAGGAGGTGGACCTCGTAGGCGTGTCGCAGCCCATCTCGAAGTGGTCGTATCAGATACGTCGCGCTGAGGATGTGGCGTGGGCCGTTAGCCGTGCGTTCTACATCGCACGAACGGGAAGGCCTGGCCCTGTGGTGCTCGACTTCGCCAAAAATGCGCAGGTCGAGGAGATTGACTGGGAACCCAAGAAGGTGGACTTCATACGCTCGTACGTACCTTATCCTAAGCTTGACGAGGCTGCCGTCCGCGAGGCTGCCGAACTGATTAACAACGCCAAGAAACCGCTGGCGCTGGTAGGGCAGGGGGTGGAACTGGGTAACGCTCAGGAGGAGCTGAAGGCGTTCTTGGAGAAGGCCGACATTCCCGCCGGCCGCACGATGCTCGGACTCTCGGCGCTGCCTTCGAACCATCCGCTGAACGTCGGCATGCTCGGCATGCACGGCAACTACGCCGTGAACCTTAAGGAACAGGAGTGCGACGTGCTGATTGCCATCGGTATGAGGTTCAGCGACCGTGTGACGGGAAATACGAAGACCTACGCTAAGCAGGCGAAGATTATCCACCTGGACATCGACCGTTCGGAGATAGACAAGAACGTGAAGGCTCATGTGGCTGTGGTGGCCGACTGTAAGGAGTCGCTGCCGGCACTGACGGCCCTGGTCAATAAGAATTCGCACAAGGAATGGCGCGAGTCGTTCAGGGAGCTGGACGATCAGGAACGGGTAAAAGTGATTGAGCCCGCCATCCATCCGAAGGAAGGTCCGCTGCTGATGGGCGAGGTGGTGAATGCCGTTGCCGAGCAGGCACAGAACGATGCTGTACTGGTGACGGATGTCGGTCAGAACCAGCTATTTGCAACACGTTACTTCAAGTATTACCATAAGCGTAGCATCTGCACCAGCGGAGGCTTGGGAACGATGGGCTACGGCATGCCTGCCGCCATTGGAGCCACCTTCGGAGCACCTGGCCGTCAGGTGTGCTGCTTCATGGGCGACGGCGGTTTCCAGATGTGTATCGAGGAACTGGGCACCATCATGGAACAGAAGGCTCCGGTGAAGATGATTCTGCTGAACAACCACTATCTGGGCAACGTGCGCCAGTGGCAGGATATGTTCTGGATGCGCCGCAAGTCGTTCACGAAGATGATGAATCCCTGCTACGAGCTGATAGCCCAGGGCTACGGCATTCCCTATCAGGCCGTGACCGACCGCAAGGACCTGGCTGCCGCCGTTGAGAAGATGCTGACAACCGACGGCCCGTTCATCCTGGAGTGTGCCATCAAGGAGGAGGACAACGTGCTGCCGATGACGCCGCCGGGCATGAATGTGAATGATATGAAGCTGGAGATATAGGACGAGGGCCCGAGAGGGCCCACCCAAGCCCTCCCGAAGGGAGGGATGTTTAAATACTTAAAGAAAAAATAAAGCATTAGAAGATGGAGAACAAAGATAAAAACATTCCGAATCAAGTAACCAAACACCCCTCCCCTCGGGAGGGCTTGGGTGGGCCTTCTGGCCCTTCTGGCCCCTCTCTCTATACTCTGTTGGTCTACTCCGAGAACGTGGCCGGTATCCTGAACCAGATTACCGCCGTGTTTACCCGCCGTCAGGTGAATATCGAGAGCCTGAACGTGAGTGCATCGAGCATTCCCGGGGTGCATAAATACACCATTACCGCCTGGAGCGACGAGGACCAGATTATCAAGATTACCCGTCAGATAGAGAAGAAGATTGACGTGGTAAAGGCCAACTACTTCACTGACGACCAGTTGTTTATACGCGAGACGGGTCTTTACAAACTTTCAACGGAGAAGGTGCTCGGGAACTCGGAGATCTCTCGTACCATTCGCCGCTATGGTGCCAGCATCATCGAGGTGAACCCCACCTATACCATTGTGATGATGTACGGTGTGACGGAGCAGATTGTAGAGCTTTACAAGTCGCTCAATGCCTTTGACTGTGTGTTCCAGTACACCCGCTCAGGCCGTATTGCCGTAACCCGCGGCACGCAGGAGCAGGTGAGTGCATTCTTGGAGGAAAGGGAGCAACATCATGGATAAGGTTGGACGTTACCAGTTTATGGCCGAGCCGTTCCACTGCGACTTCTCCGGCCGTCTTTTTATGGGCCATTTAGGCAACCACATGCTCAATGCTGCCGACTTCCACTCTACGGATCGCGGCTTTGGCATGAAGCGGCTCATGACGATTAATCGGTCGTGGGTGCTCTCCCGTTTGGCTATCGAGATGGTGGAAATGCCTGTACAGTATACCAAGTTCAACGTCGAGACGTGGGTAGAGTCGGCCATGCGTTATTTCACCAGCCGTAACTTCGCCGTCGTCGGTCAGGAGGGGGGTGTCTACGGCTATGGACGTAGCATCTGGGCGATGATTGATACAGAGACGCGCCAGCCTACGGACATCTACTCGATTGACAACGGTGCCATCAACGACTGGATTGTGACCGATAAGGAATGCCCCATCGACAAGGGCGGCCGTGTAAAGATGTCGGACAATGCCCAGCTGGTGCGTACCATCGACACCTATTATAACGATGTGGACATCAACGGCCACATCAACAGCGTAAAGTACATTGAGCATGTGCTCGACCTGTGGCCCCTTGACTGGTACAAGGAGCACGCCGTCAAGCGTTTCGAGATAGCCTATGTGGCTGAAGCTCATGCCGGCGATCAACTCTCGTTCTACCGAGAATTAACCGCCGACAATGGATATTGCGTTCGCATCGTACGTACCGATGGTACTGAGTGCTGTCGCAGTAAGGTGCAGTTCTTCTGATTATTTCTTGTCGTACCACTCTTTCAGGACAAAGAAGGCCTTCTTCTTCTCGCCCTTGTCGCTGACTACGCCCTTTCGGTTATAGTAGTCCTGAATGCCGTTCAGCACGCGGCGCGGTGAGCGGAAGTCCTTCAGAATCCAGGGCGTGGTACCTGCGAGACCCTCAATCTTGTCGATCATGGCGAGGTTCTCGATGTAGAGGTTCTCCTGGAATTCTTCTGTCCAGCGCTGGTTCTTCGCACCGTGGTAGCCGTACTTGGCACCGCCGCCGAACTCGCTGATAATCACGGGCTTGTTATAGGGAATCTCCCACTTCATCTTCGGGGCGTCGTTCACGTCGCGGTACCAGCCGATGTACTGGTTGAACGATACCACGTCGACGTACTTGTTCATGTTGTCGTTCAGACGGTTCACGTAGTTCGAGGCGCCTGTCACTTCCATCGCCATCGAGATGAGGCGGGTGTTGTCGAGCGTACGGGCGTACTCTGCCAACCGGCCGAGGAAGTTGTCGCGCTGGGCAGAGTGGGGCGTCTCGTTGGCAATACTCCAGATGATGACGTTGGCGCGGTTGTGGTCGCGGCTGATCATGTCGGTCAGCTGCTGACGGGCGTTCTCAAAGGTCTTCGTGTTGTTCCAGGCAATCGTCCAGTAGACGGGAATCTCCGACCATACCAGGATGCCCATTCGCTCGGCCTCGCGTACCATTTCTTCATGGTGCGGATAGTGTGCCAGGCGCACGAAGTTGCAACCCAGCTCCTTGGCCCAGGTCAGCAGCGTGTGGGCATCGTCCACGCTATTGGCTCGGCCACCGCCGTTGGGCTTCTCGTTATGGATGGAGATGCCTTTCAGGAAAATGGGCTGTCCGTTGAGCAGTATCTGCTTGTCGCGGGTCTCGATGGTGCGGAATCCGATGCTGTCGGCGATGGTGGAATTGTCGACGGTAATTTCTACGAGATAGCGCTTGGGGGTGGCAGGCGACCATAGGCTCAGTTTCTTGGCAGCCACCTTCAGCGATGCGGCAACTTTTCCTTCGGCATCGGTCACGCCCTTCTGCGTCAGTTTCAGCTCGGGTATGCTCACCGTGACGTTGTGCCCGGCAGCGGCTGTGTTGAGCTTGAGCGAGAAGTCTATCTGGCGGGTCTTGGCCTTGGCGTCGGCCTTCTGCAGCTGCAGGCTGTAGTCCTCGACATAGGTCTTCGGCACCTTGACGAGCTTCACGTCACGGGTGATGCCGCCGTAATTCCACCAGTCGAAGATCTGCGTGGGCACATCCTCGGCGTGGCGCTTGTTGTCCACCTTGACGATGATAGTGTTCTCGCCCTCCTTCAGCAGGTCGCTGATGTCGTAGTTGAAGGGTGTGAAGCCGCCGATGTGGTGCCCCACATGCTTGGTGTTGATATAGACGTGGCAGTCGTAGTTCACGGCACCGAAATAGAGTAGGGTAGTGTAGTCCGTCATCGGCACGGCCTGGAAGCTCTTCTTGAACCACACGGTGCCCTCGTAGAAGAACAGCCGATCGTCCTGTGTGTTCCAGTCGCCGGGAATCTGCATCGTCGGGGCCTTGTCGAAGTCATACTCGATGAGGTCTTCGGGTCGCTGCGGCTTGGCGTTCTGGAAGAATCCCCAGCGTGTAGGGTTCATGCGGTAGTCGTAGTAGCCCTCCTCCTGCACGTCGACAATGTAGTTCCACGCGCCGTTGAGCGACATGCTCTCGTAGGCGTTCACGTTTTGAATCAGCGGCAGCGCCTCGGCTGCCTGTGCCGTAGGAAGCCATGCTCCCACCAGCAGCATGATAGTACTAAGAATCTTCTTCATCATTTGTTGGTTTTGTTTTGTTATGGTAAGTATTGTTATTTCTCATTTTGCTTTCGTTTATTCGTTAAGCTTGCTGCAAAGATACTACTTTTTTGGTTAATTTGGTATAAATAAAATAGAAAATTTGGCTATTTGTTGGCAATTTGCTAACTTTGCAAGCGATTTTTATGAGTTAACCCCTCGTCGGGGCTTCGAGCAAGCTCCGAGTGGACTGTTAAGACGACGGCTCTCGGGTTAGGGCTGGCATAGTACGCAAGGGATATGTGTAACATTAAACATTAAAACAAAATGGCAGAAATGAATTTTGGTGGCGTAATGGAAACTGTAGTCACCAGCAAGGAGTTCTCTTTGGAGAAAGCACGTGAAGTATTGAAGGATGAGGTGATTGCCGTCATCGGTTATGGTGTTCAGGGCCCTGGACAGGCCTGCAACCTGCGCGACAACGGCTTCAACGTCATCGTCGGACAGCGTCAGGGTAAGACCTACGACAAGGCTGTGGCCGACGGTTGGGTGCCTGGCAAGACCCTCTTCTCGATTGAGGAGGCTGCGGTGACGCTGGTCAGATTCAGCAGTGGCCCACCATCAAGAAATATCTGAAGCCCGGCAAGACGCTGTACTACAGCCACGGCTTCGCTATCAACTGGAGCGACCGCACGGGTGTGATTCCTCCCAAGGATGTCGACGTCATCATGGTGGCTCCCAAGGGTTCCGGCACCAGCCTCCGCACCATGTTCTGCGAGGGTCGCGGTCTGAACTGCTCGTACGCCATCTATCAGGACGCTACCGGCAAGGCCAAGGAGAAGACACTGGCCTTCGGTATCGGTATCGGTGCCGGCTACTTGTTCGAAACCACCTTCCAGCGCGAGGCTACCTCTGACCTCACCGGTGAGCGCGGCTCACTGATGGGTGCCATCCAGGGTCTGCTGCTCGCTCAGTACGAAGTGCTGCGCGAGAACGGCCACTCTCCCTCGGAGGCCTTCAACGAGACCGTTGAGGAGCTCACCCAGAGCCTTGGCCCGCTCTTCGGCGCAAAGGGTATGGACTGGATGTACGCCAACTGCTCGACCACCGCTCAGCGTGGTGCCCTCGACTGGGCTCCCCGTTTCCACGACGCCATCAAGCCCGTTATGGAGTGGCTCTACTACTCGGTGAAGACTGGTAACGAGGCTCAGATCACCATCGATGCCAACTCGAAGCCCGACTACCGTGCCGGCTTGGAGAAGGAGCTCGAGGCCATGCGTAATCAGGAGATGTGGCGTGCCGGCGAGACCGTCCGCAAGCTGCGTCCTGAGAACCAGGAGCTGTAAAAAGTGATTCTGCAGAATAAGGATTTAAGAGGGTGAGTTCAGCTCACCCTCTTTTTCTTGTTCACGTTCAAGGACGTGCTCTTCGGGAAGGCGATGCTGTAGGCCGCATCGAGCGCTTTCAGGTTCACTTTATAGAAGCTGATGCCCGTCCTGACGGCCACGATAGCCCGAAGCAATTCGCGGTGCTTGCGCGGATAAAGTGACGGCGGCGGCAGCTCGTTCCAGCCCTCCTGCTCGCACAGGCGGCACACTTCCCAGATCATGTCATCGTTGGCCTCAAAGCCGAACCACGCCTTCAACACATTGCGGATGCAGAACCGCTTACACTGACCTCCGAGGAGGCGCCTCGTGCGCTCCAGCATGCGCCAGAGCAGCACGAAGCATTGCTGATTATTTTCGGTTTTCATTTTTTTTATTGTCGTTATTCCGGCATTCCGGGATTCCGGTATTCCGGCGGTGTCGGCATTCCGGCATTCCGGCATTCCGGTATTCCGCCCTGCCGGCATTCCGGCATCCCGTTATCCCGGGATTCCGTTATTCCGAATCCCGAAGCGTCTTTTATACGCTTCGCTCTTACAGTACCTTCCGCTCGCCTCGTCATAAACGATATGTCCGCGGCTCTGCCAGCTGCGCAGCGTGCTCTCGCCGTCGCCCTGCTTGTTCTGCTGCTGGCGCATCTGGCGGTACTGCTCCTTGGTGAACTCGTCGGGCAGCAGC
>CADBHI010000024.1 GCA_902794405.1 uncultured Prevotellaceae bacterium | reverse complement strand
CTTCCTTAAGAACATTGGTGTAGGTATCGTTCTTATAGAAGTCTATCAGATACTGCTTCTCCCAATTCGGCTCCACATTGATGTCGTCGGCAGAAGAGGCGGGATTGGGAATCATGCGGGTAAGATTGCTCGACACGACCAACGACAAGGTGTTGGTGCCTAAATACAACGGTTGGCTTGACGATACAGTTATAGAGCTCAACGCGGCCTTCAGGTTGGAAAGGCTGCCGTAATAGACTTGTCCGTAGTTCACGCCGTCAACAATCTTTGGAGTCCAATCAGAACCAGAAGGAGTGACGTCCAGCGCGTTTTGGTCGGCCAATTCACCCGTATGCTTATTAGCTACAAACAGGCGGGCATAGACATTCGGCGACGGCGTAATGTTCTTATACACCTCCATGCTCGATACTGTCACTTGCCCCCAATTGTATCCTTTGATGGCGTGAAGATGGGCATAGCCTTTTTCCTGTACCATCTTTTCCAAGTCAACTATATAGGTGTTACCATCTTGGGTGAAATAGCGGTCCGCCCATTCGTAGCCAGGATATTCTATCAGGTGTGACAGGCTTTCGTCTGCATTACATGTCCCATCATCAACATCTCTGTTGAAAAGGAAACGGGGCGTGCCGTCTGTCACGGTGACAACCAACTTAGTACAATCCGACAAGTCGGCAAATGCATTGACTTGACTATCACCGTAAGGTTGGCCCGTTGAACTACCAGTGACGTACGCGCCAGTGAAAGCATCTCCTTGAACGGCATTGGCATTCCATCCTGTCCAACTATACATCGTAATCGAACTCAACGGCTCCTTGTGTCCTATAAGCTGCATGCTCTCTACACTTACATCCTGCCAGTAGGCACCCTTGATGGCATGCAGATGGGCATAGCCCTTGTCGGCCACCATCTTCCGCAAGTCCACCGTAAAGACATTACCTTCACGGGTGAAGTAACGGTTCACCCAGCTGCTTTCGCCTCTGGGGTACTCTATCATCTTCGATTCGTCCTCGTTGTCACTGCAGTTTCCGTCAGCCTCGGTTCGGTTGAAGAGGAAACGCGGCGTGCCGTAAGTCACGGTAACTACCAGCTTATCATAGTCAGACAAGTCGGAATACAAATTTACGCCCACGTTTCCGTCACCGTACACCTGTTGAGTAGCCTGGTTAAGAGCAGTATATGCAGTACCATTGTAATACGATACGTTACCCAGCGGTGTTCCCTTAGCAGTCAGTCCTGAGGAAATAGCATTAAAGTCATCTCCCAGTTCCGTCAGCGTATGATCTGTGGTGCCAACGGGCAGAGGTATCTCTATTGTCTTGAGATCTCCAGAACGCAGGCTGCCGGGGAAGATATGGCTGATAACGAAACTATACTTCCCTTCTATTTTTGGTTCTTGGTAAGAATAATTGCCATTATCATTGACTAAGGTCATATTATCTTTTGACAGATAACTCACCAGACGATACTTGACTTTATTGTTTGGAAGCAAAATAGTGATATTTCTCCCGTTCAAGAAAGCAGCATCACCGACAGCCGCCATTCCTAATGATCCGTAATTACGGAAAGTAATGCCTTCCGCTGTAAGTCTTGGTATAGCTACAGCCTCGTTGGTCTCATTGTCAAAAAGACGGAACCTGATGTATCGTGCATCGCGTAAAACAAAATTCTGCATGGCAGTGCCGTCAATGACATATTCATCCAGCACGGTGGCTTTTTCATTATTTGCACTTCCACCTTCTGCGGTTTCGGCTGTACTATGCGGTATCAGTTGATTCACATTGTCATCTATGGTTTTCCACAGTATTGGCGTGCTGATGCTCACCCACTTACCATTTGCTATAGTCCTTCCGCCAACCCTGACAGTAACATCAGAATTAGAAGTGACAGAGAATTTAACATAAAAGTATTGCCAACCATGACCATTGCCATTGTTTGCAAAATTGTCTCCGTCTCCGCTGAATGAAGCCTCACCAACTTTATTAACGCCTTTGCCACTTGAACCACGACTGCCCATTGTCACCTCATTACCTGCAACACTCATAAAGATGGTTACATCTCCATTTGACGAGCCACGACCAGCAGCTAATATTACGTAATCGCCCTTAGGTAGATTCAGGGTGGTTTCTGTATATACTTCACTATTGGTGAAATTACCAGTATTGGCATAAGCTACAGTATTTCCACTCCAGTGGTTTGCTGTTTCGCTTCCCATAGACCCCGACCAAGTAGGAGGAGTAGTAGGAGTAGTAGTGAAAACAGGCACCAAAGAAGAAGCATCGACAGGATAACTGCTCTTCATTGTGGCATATTCTCCCACGTGGCTTTCATCAAGCACTCCGCTACCTACAAATGTTACTTGTCCATGCGCATTGCTTAGCCCGGCAAGGAAGAGGGTTAAAAGCATGAAAGCCCGACGGGCAATACCCGTCAGGCGTCGGCTGTTATCGGTATGTATAGACTTTTTCTGAATCAATGGTTCATTCATCATAGCTGTATCTTATTTTTTAATTATCTTTCTATTTCGTTTGCTCCGACTAAACTCCCCTTTTACTACGACTAAACTCCGAGTTTGGTCGGAGCAAAGTGGCGTGGGGCTTCATCAGCGAAAACGCCTCCTGACCTCCCGTTTTCTTTGGAAAGCCCTGTGTTTATCGGGGGTTCAGCCTATTTGGGTGAGATGTGAGGTTAAAACTGTCAAAGAGCGTTTTTTAATGTCTCTTGCGAGACATGGGCGTCAGACTACGGGAACCAAGCATCTGATCCTTCGAGAGCGTCATATAGAAGCGGTATATCAAATCGCGTCGGTAGGTTCCTCCCACAAAGAGCTTCACACGGAACTCATGATAGATTTGGCGGTCGGCCCTCGGCGAGGCTGCCCACCACTCATCTGACGGCTCGGCGATGTAGCCGAAGATAAACGGCTCGTAGTTCGTGCCACTGGCAGGATCCCACTGCGGTCCAGCATTGCCGTCATTAAGATACCAGTAAGGCACGCCACCTACCTCGTCACCGTCGGCTGTAGCTGTCTGGTCGCGATAGAAACCGTTAGCTTTAACCTGTTCGATGCTCAGCCAAGCGTTGCCTTTGGTGGCTGCAGTAAAGAAGGATTTTTCCCAAGCCGATACGTCTGGCGAGGTCGATGCTGGTTGTAGCGTCCAATAGTCGCTGGTACCGCCAACGTTATACTTCACCTGTGTCGTTCCTCCCTTCGTCACCTTGGGCAACAGGTGGAAGTGACCATAGTCATGGAACGTGAACTCGTAGACGTGGTTCACATTGTCTATCTCTCTGACACTAACAGGGTAAACGCCGATGGGTGGGAAGTCGTAGGGCACCAGCTCCAGCTTGTAGTCATCGAGGGTGACGGGGATGATGCGGTAGTCGTTGCGGGCTATATAGTCCCACTTGTCGTTATCGGCAGAGGTGGCTCCTTTGTTGTCGATGAGAGCGTAGCGATACTCTTGGGTAGACGTATTGTCACCCAATCCGATTGTCAGGTAGAAGTCGGTTCCTTTTGCACACTCATTGACGTAGAACGTTACTTCACGTGTAGCATTATTGGCCAGCGACGACGAGGTAGCCATATCAGGAATGGTCAACTCCGTCGTAGCAGGCGTGCCGTTCAGGTTGGGCTGGATATCACCATGAACAGCCTCCATCGTATTGGCACTGCTTGCATTGGTATAATTGGGCAGCAGCTTCAGGTTGTCGGACGTATTGCTGGTAACGTTGCTGATAGTAGCATACTTGATGTACTGCGTCGAGCCCGTCGCATTCGTCACGCTGATCTTCATCTTCGCCAACATACGGACAACGATAAGGTCGACGTCATCAGTTTTAGTAACCTCAATTTCCTGTAGATTGCTCATGGGTATGCCCTTAACGCCAAATCCATTGTCTGTAGCCATAGGGTTAAAGCCATTGCCGTTAACCTGAACGACCTTGGATGCGACATTTGTAGATGTTACCTTTGTACTTGTACTTCCCCAGGTCAGACTATACACATTATTATCAGTAAACTTCTCTGATGAATAATCAGATGGTGTGTCCAACGTACCATTAACATGGACTGATGCCATCTTGTTCCCTGTGTTAGGGATGCCCAAAAGCCCCATCACATAAAGTGGCTCCATATTGGCAAAAGAATAGAACATATATCTTCCAGGGGTGAGATAGACAAGGTCATCAATTTCACGTTTTGCCGCTTCAGGTACGGAAGCATGGATAAAAGCAATATCTCCTGCTTCAAACTTCTTAGGGGCGCTTGTGTCGTCTTCAGCATGTACAGCTATCACCGTCCATATATTCATCATCTCGTCATCAGTAGCATTCGGCGTGTCCTTCCAGGCTCGGGTATTGGCATTCCTTTCACCTGCCACACTGAGGTGGATCTTCACAGGCACTTTGCCGTCACTATTGCCATCAGTCACTACACCACTGACAGCATCATCGTCAGACGAACAGGCAGCCATGACGGCGATCATAGCTGTAATCAAAAAGAAATATGTATATCTGTATAGCGTCATCATGTCTTACATATATATTACTTCATGCTCAAACTTGTCCCACTTCTTTACCTTGATTTGTAGATTCATGGCGTCTTTTTCATTAAAGCCAGTAATATCAACACGATAAATATTGTTGCGCACCACGCCGTAGTTCATGGCGGGCGACGAGCCACATGTGGCTGTCTTGTCAAGGGTAGACAGCTGCAGAGCCTGATAAGCGTTACTGCTTTCTCCCTGATGGCGCAAGTAGTGATAATAGACGCGCCGTTCAGACGTGGTAGTGTATCCACTACGGAAATAATACCCCTCGAAGGCTAAGCCTGTAGCATAATAGAAAAGAAGCGAACCTTGTGCGAGCGTATTCTCCTTCGGGTAGGCAAGGATGATATCGTCATAGCCACCAACGTCTTGGGCAGTTTCTGATGCCAAGGTAACAGAGACAAGTCCATCTGTACCAGCGGAAGTGCCCAATCGAGCAGGCGCGTATGGTGTCTCTACACCTCCAACGTAGTTAGCCATTGGATTAACCATCCATGAGAAAGAAGACGTCCATGTTGAGGAAGATGTTGCATTCTTTAACGAGGTATAGGGATCAATGACCCAGTTGGTGGTTGACTCGTCGGCTAAATAGGGACTTTCATCATTAGTACGCTTGAAGAAGTATTCCAAACCATTACCCATATTCATGTTGAACGGTACGATTCTGGTCAGCACAAAATGGTCAGTGTTGCCATCATTGCGTGCAATATCATACACATAACCATCAACAGACTTAGCCTGAGCCATATCATTAGGCTTATAGAAATAGGTACCTGTAGTTTTGGTTGCACCTCTGGCCCAGTAATCGATACGGGCAGCCATACGTTCAATGTGGACATTGTCAAGTTTGAAAGTAGAACGATTCTGCTCCTTGTCGTAGATGGAATTACCAAAGTCGATTATAACATCCTTTTCTGACGTCATGACAAACTTCTCAGCATTGGTGCCTATGCCAATGTTTTCACCAGTGCCTGTATAAACAAGAGAGCGCTGCAAATCGCGAACATCCTTCAATGTAGAAGAACCTGCCAATATCTGAGTCCTCAAATCTGCATTTGCTACCACCAGCATGTGGTAAGACTTCTTGGGATCTATATTTGGACTGAGCGGTTGATCGTCGGTAGTATAATGCACTTCTCCTGGAATACAATTGCCGTTATTATGATAATTTTCATCAAGATGAACTTCATAATAATTTACATAGTCGATAATAGTACTTTCAGCATTTGAATTAGTTGCATTAATACCTGGGGTACCAACAGACCCCTCACAGTCACGGAAGAAGATGAGCGTCACACCGTCCACTTCATTTTCACGGGTTTCGATGCCCTTCTCACGACCGTCGCCATTCTCACCACCCTGCGGCCTATTGGCACGGGTCATCGCACTATTAGATGTGCTGACGGCCACAGTCACATTGATGTAGTTCACATTGTCTGAATTCTGCAGCGCCTCACACTCATCGCCAACGTCATAGCATGAGGTCAAAGCCGGCAGCACAAGTAGTGCCATCAGCAGCAGTCGGACGATATGTGATTTGTATGCGTTCATTCGCTTATTGTCAATTCAATCTATATAGCGGTTTAAATATTTTCTTAATTCATGGTCTCATTCTGATAGCGCTTTGCCCACGATAGAATATGGATTTCAGTACCCAGTATGAGCTGTATCTCGTCGAGGCGGCCACCCTTGAGGATGAACTGCAGACGATAGTCGTATTCGCGGTCTAAGTATTCTTGATAATGATAGTTGCGCTCCACCCAGGTGCGACCGCTGGCAAGGATATAGGGCAGATTGAGTGCAAAGATAATTTTACCGTCGCTCTTTTTACGGATAACCAGCACGGCATTGCGAGCCTTGGGCAGGTCCTCGATATTAAGGACAGCGTACTGGTCGCCCTCTACCTTGGCGTTCTTGTAGAGCAGACGGTTGAACATCAGGTCGTAGTGGGCAGCACTTTCATAGGCCACCTGGTCGTTGCCAACGAATGTAGTGGTCCACTGACGGTAGGGCTTGTAGATGAGTGTGTCTTCAGGATGGGTCAGGTTGTTGCGGCAGTCGAGCTGCGAGTTGTTGTCGTAGATTTCCACCGTATAGGCCGTATCAACGACCTGATTGTCGACAATACTATCGTTAAGGGCACGGAGGGTCACGTTCAGGTGGTTCGTGTCGCGAATCAAGCTAACGGTGGCGTAGGTAGGTTCACCCTTTACGACGTTGACCCTCTCCTGTCCGTTGGTCTTGATGCTGCCATCCCTGAGCCAAGTGTATTCGGTCTTGGCGGGCGTCAACGACTGGGGATGCAGCTGCATGGGGTGCATGTCGGCTGGGGTCGTGATGGTAGTCAGCGTATGCCACAGCGTGTCCAACGGTTCAGCGTTGTTAACTGTGAAATATGCGTTCGTGTCAATCTGGTCAGAGAAAGTGGCACGGGTAATAGGCTGATGGTCAAGATCGATGAAGAACTGCGACCACTGGGCGTCGGATTGGTTGCCTGTGATGCGGTATTTGGCACCATTGTTTGACAGAACCGAACGCTGGAAGGCCACTGCCATCAGTCTGTAAGAATGGTCGGGGGCCAGCTCCTGTTCCGAGAAGTGGATATAGCTTCCGTATTGTGAAAGCTGACCCTCGCCCATAGTTCTTGTTGCGACAAGACGGTCCGACTCATCATACACATAGAGCGTGAGGCCACCGACATGGTCTTTGAACATGTCTGCCCGCTGAATGTTATAGTCGTAGACGAAGTTGACGTACAGGCCTGTGGGACAATCGTCCAGGTCTTCAGTCATCAAGTCGCAACTACTCAATGTCAATGCGGCCATCATGGCCAACATGCCCTTCTGTATGATGTGTCGAACGTTCATTGTCGGAAAGAGTTTTGTTTATTTGTTGTCAGTCTGATTAGAAGTTAACTTCCTGGAAGCGCTTCACCCACGGCAGGATGTGTACATGAGCTGCGATGTAGTACTTGGGCTTCGGGTTGTCGTCGGGAGTGGAACCAGGCGTGCCCTTGACATTGCTGCTGAAGTCCTCGGGCACGGGGCTGCCAATGCCATAGACAGCGTTAATCTTGAGAACATACCAGTTGTTGCGCACGATACCCCAGCGGCCCAGCCAGGCTGCGGCGCGGCTGGCGCCATAGTTGACAGAGGGAGCATCCAGGCTCTGGCCGTTTCTGGGATAGATCTTTTCGTAGTCGTTGTAGGCCTCGGCGGGAGCACTCCAGGGAGTTTCTGCGTTAGCATAGTTGGCATCGCCTGCACCGAAGTGGGCAATACGCACGGAATAGTAGGCTACACCATCGGTGTACTCATAGGCAGTCACGTCGCTGGTGTACTCTGTTTCAGCGGTCGTATAAAAAGCCTTTATTGCATTTTCCTCTGCGGGAGTCAGGGTCACTGCAGTTCCAGCACTGTTCTTAGCTACGATGTTTTCAAGTGCAAGCTTATATTTGTAACCCACTGAACCGTTCGTAGCGTTCTTGGTGCCCTTGGTGATATCTGTGGCAGTTAAATCATACTCTACCGAAGCTATCTTGTCATCACCGGTACGGGTAGCATTGATGGTGCTTGTCGTTTTTTCCAAATCAGCTTGGATAGCAGTGTTGAGTGTTGCAGCCACAGTTGCTTTCTGAGCATTGGCGTGGTTTTGGACGATGGTTTCAATAGCGGCAGAGGTGTAGCGTGTGTTGGGCTGGCCATCCACGGTGTAGAAGGTCGTTCCGTCGCCAATCTGGGCCTTGAAGCCTACGTATGTGGTATTAGAGTAAATCTGGCTGTTCTCGTCGAAAGTGTTCTCGTAGGTATATAAAACCTTATTTGTGTTTTGATAGTTGCTTTCTTCCAGCTTTGCGCCTTTCAGACCGCTCTCAGTTGCAGTGCCAGTTGCCAGGATTTCGCGGGTGTAGTTAACGTCCTTTGCGAAATAGGTGCGGTAAGCAGTGGCGTGGTTAGCATCGAAGAACTTCGTGGCACCCACAAAACGATACTTCGTATATTCAGGAGCCTGATTATTGAGATAGGGCAACCAAGCATCTTCGCACTGACGGGTGTTGTAATAACCGGGGGCGTCAGTGGCGTTACCATAGTTGACATTGCCGAGGGCCCAGCCCTGGATTGCAAAAGCAACAGGAGACGCTTCGGTGTCCAAGTCAAGTGTGCTTGGGGTAGCTGCATCATCAATCTGCACTTTGACGGCAGCGCGCTCCACATAGATGCAAGCCATAGAAGCCCCAGTAGCGGCAGCAGCTTCGCGCGTGGTGTAGATGTTCTCTTGCTTGATTTCAGCCAGAGTAGTGACAGCACCTGTAGACTCCACATCGCCACCAGGTGTCAAGGCAATGGGTACATTGGTCATAACAAGGCCTTTTGTTTCATCGATTTGGCCATAGCCTGTAGCTTCATTGTCTATACCAATAGCCTTAAGAGGCTGCATTTTGAATGTACTGAAGGGCGTACCAGCAGTAAACTCGATACCCGTGGTGTTGCTTGAAATTTCCTGAGAAGAGGCGGGCAGTGTTCCTGCGTTCAGAATGACATAAGCATAGAGCTTGTCGTCCACTCCAAGGTTAGGCGCTTCAATCTCCTGGATAATCTTAGTGCTGGTAGAGGTTACTTCACCAAACTCATTCTCGTCGGTACCCAGCGTGTTATGTCCAGGTACATTGTCGTCAGCCTCTTTGCTGAAAGTTGCGTCGATGTTGTAAGCCTTTACGAGCTTAGCATTGTCTTCGCTCGTACCCTTGAAGAGTACGATGATGCCATTATTGACAGCGAACTCTTTTGCCTCACCGTCAACGAGATCCTCATTGGCACGAGTAACAGGTGCTCCTGGGGTGGCGATACCCACTGCGATGAAAGCAGACTGCCCCTCAACCATGTTGTACTGATTGAGCTGGCTGCTTTCAACCACGTCCTTGTCTGCGCACCCTACTGCCAACATTCCAGCGGCTGCGAGTGCAAAAATACTTAGTTTTTTCATACACATCGTTTGTTTAAAAAGTAAATATTAAGTTGATTATAAATGATTATTATTTCAATAATTTGATGGCTTCGAGGTTTTTGCTGACGTTGACACCCTTCTGTGCCGCCTTCTGGAGCAGGGCCTCCGCATCGGCATAGCGCTTCTGGATGATGGCAATCACGGCACGGGCATTCTGGGCCTCGCCGCTATCGCCGGCCCGCTCGAGCAGCGTCTCGGCCTTCATCACGTCTTTCTGCCGTATGGCGACGTTAGCCAGGTTGACGAGCGCCTCGGGTGCGTCGGGATAGACGTTGACGGCCGTCTGCATCACCTTATTATATTCGTTAGAGTAAGGCTCCATGGTCTGAGCCACGTCCCACAGCTCACGCAACGAGAGTTGATAGGGCTTGGTCTTGTAGATTTCCTTAGCCTGCTCCAACGTGAAGTCGCTGAAGTTGAACGAGATATCGTAGTCGGAACGGCGCAGGCCGGGATAGACCTCCTTCAACAGATAGCGATACTCGTCGGGATAGTTGGCACGAATGGCATGCTCATCGCGGTCGGCCTTGGTGGTGACATTGTTGTCGAGGTCGGCCAACACTTTATCGATGGTGGCGAGAATCTGCTGACGGTGGGGCAACGTCTGCTCGTCCATATCGGCCACGGCAGCACGCAGGCCAATCCAGTTCTCAGGGGTAGCCTCAGCAGGAGCAAAAACGCTGGCGGGCAGGTTATAAAGCTTACTGACGTAGGTAGTCAACGACTTGGCACGGTTGTTGGCCAGCATGCGGTTGTGCTCGTAGGGACTCTCAGGCGAGGCAAAGCCGTGGATCTTGACCTGACGGACAGAGACATTGGGGTCGGCCACCATCACATCGAGAGTATCGGTAATCTTGCGCAACTCGCGACGGTTGTTCATATAATCTGGCTTGACTTCCCACTTGTCGACTACGAAAGTGATATAGGCAGAGCCGTGGAGGTTACGGTCCTTCTTAGAAGGTGCAGGCACTACATCGACCAGGTTGACAAGGTCGTAGGGATCGGGAGGCAACAGACGGCCCAAGGGAATCTGCTCAGACTTGTCGACGTCGCCACAGCCACAGAGGTCGCACTCCATCACCACCTCAGCACCGTTGTGCCAAGGCTGGCGCTCGGCAATATCGGTGTAGTTATAGGTCTGCGGCGTATCATTGTAACGGCGCACCTTGTCGCAGTTGCCAGCATAGAGGGGATCGATGCCCTCGCGCTCGAAGACTATCTCCTGAGTACGACCCGTGACGAGCAGTGACTTGAGGCGCTGCTGCTGGGTGCCGTCCTTACTTATTATAATAGGTGTAAAGGCGCGGAAGCGATTAGAGGGTACACGGAGCGAGTCGAGAACGATGTCGAGCGACACAACGGTCTTCTCTGCGGCTGCCGACACCTGGAAATTGCGGAATGACTGTGCTGTGCCAACCGTAGCAACGGCTAACAGTGCAGCTATAATATATATACGGTGTTTCATCTTTGCTTGAGGTGTATAGTGGGGTTAGAACATATATAATAAGGAAAGCGCCGCCTTGGTAGGTCCGACGTAGATCTTATGACCATCGTCGAGCTTCTTACCACAGACACCGCAATCAAACTTGTCGTAATCGATATAGGCTGCACCAAAACCGATGGCAGCCTCAAAGTTCCAATGGCGAGAGAGAATCCACTGATAGCCGTAAGCCAGGCCACCGCCGATAAACCATCCCTCGAAACGGTAGTCCTGCAGCTCCTCCCACCAGCCGAGAGGCATCTTGATCTTATAGGCATCGAACTCACCGCCAAAAGCATGGATGCCGATGAAGGAACCATTGAAGCGCTGACAGAACCAGTAGCGATATTCGGGGTTGACAATCCAATGCTTGAGGAACTTGCGATCTTCACCGCTTCCGAACTTCCAAGGGTTAAGTCCATAGAAGAGCTGAGCAGTGCTTTTCTTGCCCAAACCCATCTCTATACCTATATTAGGCGTAGTAGTAGCATCGTACAGAAGATTCGTCTTCAGCGCGACTTGTTGGGCAGTGATGGTGGTTAACCGTCCGAACATCAACACAATAGCGACCACTATTGTTAGAATTACTTTATTATTCATGTCAGTGTTAATAAACAGATTTCAATATAATTTAGGTTTTTGTCTTTTAAACAAAAGCGATGCAAAAGTAATAAAAAAATACTAATAATACCGCAAGGATTTTAATAAAAAATGCCTTGCGGTACAATATTGATATAATTTGGGACATCTGAGACAAATAGAAAACTCAAGTATCACTTTCTTGAGCCGTGACGCCAAGCTTCTGGGAGGCCATACTTAGGTAAATTTTCTCGGCCATCGTCATCTTTTCATCCAAACCGACCAACGCAAGCATACTGTCGTAGGTGTCCTGAGCTGCCTGACGGTCGGTGGCAATCAGATCGAAATCTACATCGTAGCTCTTATCCGACTCGATGTTGGCAATGAGGTCGAGCTTGTCCTGAGCATCCAACTTGGAGACGGCGATACGCTGCTCTATGGTCTGGTATTTCTCAGGCGACACCTCGTCGTTGATCTTGGCAATGTTGATCATGGCCTGGATGGTGGCCATCTCCACTAACTGCGGGTTGTGCTCTGCCTTGTTGGCCTTGACGAATGAGGTCTTGATGCTGGACAGAGCAATGTCGTCGATAGCGCCATCGTCGAAGAGGTGACGCTGGGCACTGAGCTGACGGCGCAGGCGGTTGGCACCCTTGCGGAAAGTATAGAGCGTCAGGCCACCAGAGAAGAGACCGCCGGCCAGAGGAAGGAAGCGGCCTACACCCTTGGTGAAGCTTTCCTTAGTAAGACGAGAACCAACCATACGGGCCACCTGACTGGCTATGGGATAGATGGCAGCACGGGTCATTGCCACACGCGGCAGGCGGGAAACGGCACTGCCGGCAACGGCCTTCGACAGTTCTTCGATGCCTTTCTCGGCTACGGGAGCACCCATCATGACACCCATAAAGATGGTGAGCAGGTCAATGGCGGGGGAATCAGCGGCTTCGTGGCTGGCGGTTTCCTCGTCGGGGGTGGATTCGATGGGGGAACCATCGGGCACGCTGGGGGCAGATTCTATGTCAGCGAAGAAGTCGGGGTAGCCGTAGAGGTAGGCGAGTTTCTGTGAAAGCACGAAAACATGATAGAAATACTGCGTCAGGTCGGCAGGCATGGTGGCTGCCATAGCGAGTCCACCTGGCAGGCCAACTACGGTTGAAGCAGTAGTGGCTAATGCCGTATGGTAGCGGATACACTGACGGGCAAGGCGGTCGATAACCTGTTCAGACACAACGGTATAGGGACGAACGCTACCAATCATCTGCAAGCGCGACTGGTTGCAGTAGGGACGCAGCTCCTTACGCAGGAAGGCAATGCGGTCGACTTTCACACTTGGCATTTTCAGTACGGTTGCCAGAATCTTATTCCAAACCAAATTCTCTTTATCCATATTCTTAACCTTTATTTCTTAATACTTTATTCTTTTGCAAAACGTTTTATCAGACTATAGGCGGTATAGAGACCTAACTCACCCGCCTTACTCAGATCGCGTATGCCCTCTTCGGTCTTACCACTATCGATATAGGCCAGTCCACGGTTATAGTAGGCTTCAGCCAGTCGGGAGTCGAGGGCAATGGCACGACTATAGTCGTCGATGGCGGCGGCATAGTCCTTACGAGACACGTAGACGTTGCCCTTATTATATAATAGGTACGCGTTATGAGGAGAGAGGCTGATGGCTTTCGAAAGGTCTGTCAGCACATTGTTGGTCTGCAAGGCCTCTGCCAACGTTCCTGTTCCAGACATTTTCAAGTCTATGTTATTCGTAGAGGAAACGGAGGTTTCCTGAGCAGGAGCTGACGTTTGGGAAGCATGGAAGTCGTTGAGTTTCGACTGGCAGACAGCCCGCTGCCATAATGCCAGTACGGAAAGGCTGTCCATGCTGAGATAGGTGGTGAGGTCATCGATGGCGCTCTCGAAGTTCTGGAGCGACGAATAAGCCACCGCCCTGAGCATGAGGGCCTGACGGATGGAGCCTATTCTGCGCACGTCGCCAATGAGTTGACCCTGTTTTTCAATATACTCGAAGTATGTCTGTCCCTTCGCCTCGTTGATGTCCGGACTACCGCAAATGATATAGAGAGGTCGCGTTGACTGACGGTTAAACGCCTCGACAGCCACGTCGAAAGCCACATAGGAGCTGACATCGCTCTTCAGCATTTCCATCGACAGCTCATACATAGGCAGATAGGCCACTTCCACACGGTGGTTCTGTACGCGTCCACGGTATTCATTCTTATATTCGTTCTTTACCTCCTGATCGTCGGCCACAACCAGCTGGTTGTATTTCTCCAAGTCTTCATCGCTGCGCTTACGCATCTGGTTCTTCTTCATCCGAGGCTGCTTGCCACCATAGCGTTTGTCCATCTGGGCCTTCAGGATACGGAACTCGTCTTGTTCAGCCTGACGGTTCATTCCCATACGACGGTAACAGCCTGCACGATAGTGGAGACCTGTCCAGAAGTTAGGAAACTCGTTAATGACAACAGTATAGTCGCTGATGGCACCACGCAGGTCGCCAGTCTTGTCGCGAAGCAGTCCGCGATTGAAACGGGCCAGCATATTATCGGGTTCTATATTGAGCACGAAGTCAAAGTCCTCGATACCACGATTGTCGTCGCCAACCTGAGCACGCAACAGTCCACGGTTGTAATGGCCGATGAAGTTGTTAGGCTCCAAGTCGAGTGCCGTGTCGTAGTCGGACATGGCACCACGCAGGTTGTTCTGGTTATAGCGGGCCAGCGCACGGTTGATGTAGTTGCCGCCATTCTTTGGCAACAGGTGGATGGCCTTGTCGAGATACTCTTCAGCCTCCTTCCACTCACTCTTGGAAAGGCTGATGATAGATCGTGCCGACCACGTCTGACCATCGTAGGGGTCAATTTCCAAGCTCTTGTCCAACGCCTCGGTAGCCTTGAGCGTGTCTTCCATCTGCAAGTAGACCTCAGCCCGCATCGAATAGCCGCTGGCATACTTGGGCCAGCGTGTAAGCATGGTGTCGAGCTGTGCCAAAGCCCGCTCGTTATCCTTGGAACGGATATAGCAGAGCACACGATTATGCCACAGTCCCTGGTTCTGAGGATCATACTTCAGAGCGGTTGTATAGTCGTCTGCCGCCTGCATGAACTGTCCTAAGCGGATACGGCAAAGTCCGCGCAGTTCATAAGAGTTGGTGACGTATGGGTTCCGCTCTATCGCGTTGGTGCAGTCAGCCTCAGCCCCGACAAAGTCGTCGAGGTAATACTTGGCAACGCCACGGAGGAACCACGGCTCAAAGAGATAGGGTTTGGCCGAAATGGCCTGATTAAAGTATTGGATGGAGAGGACATAATCCTCAAAATAAAGCGCCGAACGTCCTACCATTATCAGACGGTCGGTGTTGAACTGGGCATAACACATTGAACATTGAACATTGAACATTGAACATTGAAGCCCAAACAGCAACAATGCAATCCTCAGCATCCATTGTCTCATACATACACTCATGCATCAATCTTCAATGTTCTTGCGTCCCTTCGGTAGCAAGCGTCTCGCTATGCTCGCCGAGCGCAATGTTCCGCTCGAGCTTTGCTCGCTTTGCTTGCAAAGAATCCTCAATGTCTCACCGCCTTTGTCTTATACCCACAACGGTAGCGACCTAAGGTCAGTGCCTTCAGTTTACTCTTGATGAGCTGTTTACGGAGGGGGGAGATACGGTCGACAAACATGTGACCCTCTAAATGGTCGAACTCATGCTGCATGACACGTGCCAGATAACCCTCAATCCATTCGTCATGTGGTTGGAACTGCTCGTCGAGCCACTGTACACGAATACGTGTGGGACGAACCACCTTCTCGTGGATGGCCGGCAACGAAAGACAGCCCTCCTCACTTGAGTCGGTCTTGGTCTCGTCCTTCTCAACGATATGGGCATTGATGTAGACATTTCGGAAGCCCTTATACTCGGGCATGTCCTCGCTAAGCACGTCGAGGTCAATGACAACCAGACGGATAGACTTTCCTATCTGTGGAGCTGCCAACCCTATGCCCTCGCTTTCGGCCAGCGTGTCCCACATATCAGTAATCAGCTGCTCCAATCCAGGATAGTCGGGGGTAATGTCCTCAGCCACCTTGCGCAGCACTGGATGACCATAAATATAAATAGGTAGAATCATTTACAATTTGACAATTTACAATTTCGATTTTTTTGAACGGAGGTAGTCCTCAAGGATGATGGTGGCCGAGATTTCGTCGACCAGCGCCTTATCCTGACGTGCCTTCTTGCGGAGACCACCGTCGAGCATGGCCTGATGAGCTAACACCGAGGTGAAGCGCTCATCATAATAATCGACAGGAATCTCTGGATGAGCCTTCCGCCAGCGTGCCACAAACTGCTGGACACGAGCCAGATTCTCGCTGGGCTGTCCATTCGTCTGCCGAGGCTCGCCGATGACGATACGTTCCACCTGCTCACGCTGCAGATAGGACTGCAACCAGTCGAAAAGCTCTGATGTAGAAACAGTCGCCAATCCTCCAGCTATAATCTGCAGAGGATCGGTGACTGCTAAACCTGTACGCTTACGACCGTAGTCAATCGAAAGGATACGAGCCAACGGCTTAACGCATATTATAGAGCAGCCATGCGTCGCCCTTAGGATTGTACTTCGAACCACGAATCTGGTCGCGGCTGTTCACGGCATCCACCTTGTTGTCGAAGGTCGTAGCTACAACACGGTACATGCTGTTTGACTCGTTCTTCACAATCTGAGCATTGTAACCACCATCGCGGAGCTGCTGTACCAGACCCTCGGCATTTGCCAGCAGGCCAAACGAACCTACAACTACGCTGAAGCTCTTCAGGCCAGCACCGCTGACAAGCGTCACTCTCTCCTGACGAACAGAGATGTTGTCAACATTGTCAACAACACGGGTCTGGGTAGCAGGACGAGTGGTAACGGGAGCTACAGTCACAGGAGCCTCGACTGGGGTCTCCGTCACATGCTGAGCAGCTTCCTGCGACTTTGCTTTCTCATAAGCCTTTTTGTAGGCACTTTCACTACTTTTACCGCAACTGGCAAATAATAGAGCTAAGCTCAGACCAGCGCAAAAAACCATGTACTTTTTCATAACTTCTTAGTTTAATTATTGAATTAATCTTACCTTTTCATTCTAAAAGTCAGTGCGAAGATACAAATTATTGTGGAAATATTGGCAAAAAATGGACATAAACTTTGTTAAATAAACGAAATACTCACATTTTAACAAAAAATGATACATCTTTTAACGCCTTTTTCAGAAAAAAACCGTATATTTGCGTCGCAAAACATGTTTAACCCATAAAATATTGCAACATGAAAAGTTTAGGCTATATTGGCGCTTTCTTAGGCGGAGCAATCGCCGGCGCTGCGTTAGGTATTCTGATGGCTCCTGAAAAGGGTTCGGAAACCCGAGTTAAAATTACTGACACTATTGAGGACTTCTTGAAGAAGCACAACATCAAACTCAGCCGTAAGGAAGTAGGCGACCTGGTGGATGACATTCAGGACGCAGCCGAGGTTGAAGATTAATGATTAAGAGATGCTGTCAAGCGACAAAAACGTTGAGAACATTGGGCAGCTGGTAGAGTTGCTCAAGCACTATCTCGGGCTTCAGGCGGAATACGTGAAGCTGGACGTGATAGACAAGGTGGTGCGC
Organism: uncultured Prevotellaceae bacterium; assembly: GCA_902794405.1. GTDB lineage: Bacteria > Bacteroidota > Bacteroidia > Bacteroidales > Bacteroidaceae > Prevotella. Next base: position 55,477 of record CADBHI010000024.1, on the reverse strand, counting down.
CTGTTAACGGCCGCCGCCTTGGCTATCGTTTTCTTCCTCCTCATCATTGCCGTCATGATGTTCTTCTCGTTCTCATTTGCCTACTGGATTGGACTGTACATCGGTATGGCTCCTGCCTTTTTGGTGGTTGGAGCGTTTCATCTGGTGTTGCTCATTCTTGTATTCATCTTCCACCACGAATGGATTGAGCGTCCGCTCGTTCGTTTCTTAGCTAACCTATTAATGAGTAAGTAGCCTATGCTTCCTGCGCAGAATCACCATCCCAAATACCGCACGCTGGAGGAAATCCGCCAGCGCAAGGACGAATTGCTCGACCAGATGCAGGCCGAAAACAAGCAGATTTCGGCCAAGTGGAACCAGTTGTTCGTCAAGCAAGAGGATAGCAGCAAGGGCGAATACATTGCCAGTCTTGTGGCCAATAGTGTAACCATTATTGACCTGTTCCTGCTGTATCGGAAACTGAAGAAAAACTACGGAGGACTGATGGGGCTATTCGGAAAGAGCGGAAAGAGCGGAAAAAGCAAAAAACGCTAATTATTCACTTCTCAAACATCTTCTTTCACTTCCACCACTTGGCCATCGAAAGCAAGTTGGATGTCTGACGGCAGTTGGGCATTCACTTCGTCGTGTAGTCCGATGTCGTGGCTGGGATGTATGAGATAAGTTTGCCTCGCCCCTACCCTTTTGGCAAAAGCTACGGCATCGTCCAACGACTGATGCGAATGGTGAGGCTTCTGGCGCAAGGCATTGACCACAAGCACCTCAGAACCTTTGATATAGGGCAATTCCTCATCGTTAATCGTCTTCATGTCCGTAATGTAGGTGAGAGAGGTGCGAAGTGAGTGCTGGGAAATCCGATAGCCAAGGATGGGCAGTTTACCGTGCATCACCTCAATGGGCATGATGTCAAAGTCGTCAATAGTAAAAGGTTCGTGCTTATGAATCTCATGAAGTCCGATGGCAGGCACCCCAGGGTAACGGTTTGCGGCAAAGCAGTAAGGCAGCATTTCGAGCAAGCCCTGACGGGCAATAGGATCAGCATAGACATTGATTTCCCCAAACTGACAATAGGGTCGTATGTCGTCCATACCTCCCATGTGGTCGTAATGGGCATGGGTAATGAGAATTCCGTCAATGCGACGGAAAGGCTGCGGCATGATTTGCTGACGAAAGTCGGGGCCACAGTCAATGAGTAACCGTGTGTTATCCGTCTCGACAAGTGCCGAACAGCGCAGGCGCTTATCCTTAGGGTTCGTACTTTGACAAACCCTACATTGGCAGCCGATGGTCGGCACTCCACACGATGTTCCAGTTCCAAGAAAAGTCAGTTTCATTCTTCTATATAACTAAGTTACTGACCCCACCCCCGACCCCTCCCCTACAGGGGAGGGGAGTTGCGCTGCGGTTCTCCCCGCCCCTGTAGGGGAGGGGTCGGGGGTGGGGTCAGTATTGTTATTTCACATGTTTGCTTTCGACTATTCGAAAAGTTTGCTGCAAAAGTAAGCAGAAAAATCGGAACGGCCAAATAATCTCACATATTATTTTTTTTAATTAGTATACTAAGAATTTTTCATTTAAGGGTGTCAGGGTGACAGAACGCCGATGTACAGGGCGTTTGCACCCTTTTTCGAGGGTGACAAGGGTGACAGGAGGGTGACAGGATGTTGTATCGTTTGCAAACCCTCGTATGGTTGTTATGTTTAAGCCGTTCAAACTCTTCTTGTATTATCCATTTTGTAGGTGCCTGAAGGCTGGATACTGCTGAATTCTCGAGAGAATTTGGCAGTTTACTCCGACCAAAGCATGGCTTAGCCCGGCATTTAGCGCTGAATTCTCGAGAGAATTTGATTCCCATTAGCGCGTTTTTCCACAGAGACAACGGTTGGTCGTCTGAATTAGGGCAGGGCAAACAGTTATTATATAGCCCTTTTTCCAACTGTGTGCGCACACTCCTGTCACCCTCCTGTCACCCTTGTCACCCTCGAAAAAGGGTGCAAACGCCCTGTACATCGGCGTTCTGTCACCCTGACACCCTTTTTTCAAAAAAAATCCATCTATACAACTAACGGTTATTACAACTTTTGACTGGAAGCGCGGAAAACCTCGCCCGCGCTCCCAGATATTGCTGAACATGACAGATAAGCATATTTCTACCTAATGTCTTATTTCATCCTTGATGACAGACCATTCAACTGGCTGGAACATCAATGGCATTGGTTTAAAGAAGAGGTTGCATCGTCAATGTCCTTAAGAGTTCCAAGGTGTCGGGCAGGACTGTCTGAAATGATAGCATCAGTAGTCCACACGACGTTTAAAATACAAAGTTTTCAAAAAAAATGCAGAAAAGCTTGGGGGTGTAAAAATTTATACCTATATTTGCAAGCAAATTGATAAAGAAAGAAAATGCCTACGTTATTAACCATATTTGGATTAAGATTCTTTTTCTTCATGGATGAGCATGAACCAATTCATGTACACGTGAATTACAACGGGAAACTTGCCAAGATAGAATTGACTCCCCAAATACGTATTGTGTACAATCATGGATTGAAAGATCAGGAGATGAAGAAGGCTTTAGATACATGTAAGATTTACAAAGAAGAGTTTATCAACGAATGGCATAAGAGGTTTGGCTAATTAAATGATAAAAAAGGAAGATATGGAAACAATTAAGAATTTGTGGTTTGAAGGCAACAGAATCTATATGAAGACAACTGAGGGCAGGACGCTAAGCAGACCATTAGAGGCCTATCCTGAGTTGGAAGAAGCAACTGCAGAGCAACGTAGCGACTATAGATTAGAAGACGAGGGTATGGCCATCAGATGGGAGTCGATAGATGTTGACATGCATATCTCGAGTTTCTACGAGACCTCGGAACCCAACACGGAGAACGAGGTGGCAGCCATGTTCAATCGTTTTCCTTGGCTAAATGTATCGGAAGTGGCCCGATATTTGAACATCAACAAAAGTCTGTTGGCAAGATACATCTATGGCATCTCCAAGCCCAGCGCCAGCAGGCTAATGGAGATTCGTGAGGCCTTCCACCATTTTGGGCGTGAACTTCAAAGTGCCTAAAGGCAGGAAAACTCTGTTCTTACATCATTTTTATTAACGTAACAATCGCCAGCCCTACCGTCACGGCAGACTGGCGAATGTTTTTCTTTCACTTCATCACGACCTTTTTCCCGCCGATGATGTTCACACCCTTTTGCGGAGCAGCCAGCCGCTGGCCGGAGAGAGAGTAGACGGCGACACCGCCGGTAATATCCGGCTGTGACTCCACATCGTTTACGGCAGTGGCTCCCACCCAGTTCTTGCCATCGAAGATCATGACAGGAGTTAGTTTCCATTTAGTAGTACCATCGCCCAACTGACCAAACCTATTGTCACCACATACCCAAATTGAACCATCTTTCTTTACTATAATTGAATGATGATTACCAGCAGTTACAAAGATTACGTCAGACATAATCATTACTGGGGTTTCTCTACTTTTTGCAGTGCCATCGCCCAATTCTCCAAAGTTATTATCGCCACACGCCCAAAGCGAACCGTCTTTTTTGACTATTAGGTAAAAATTAGGTCCTGCAGCAATAGTTGAGACGTCTGACATTATTTTTATAGGAGTTAGTTCATCTGTTGATATCTCTTTTCCCGCCATTTTTTTTGCACCACTTCCACAAGCCCATAAAGACCCATCTTTTTTTACGAATATATAATGAAACAAGCCTGCTGCTACTGAAGCAACTTCAGATGAAATTAGTACGGGCAATAAACGATCTGTATTAGTTCCATCACCTAAAGTACCAAAAGCGTTTTCTCCACACGCCCATAAAGAATCGTCTATTTTAACAAAAAAAGAATTTCTATATCCTGCATATATATATTTAACATCTGGCATAATCATATTAGGTTTCCAAATACTTTCATTTTTGCTGCCAATACCTAATTGGCCAACATTGTTATAACCACATGCCCATACAGTACCATCCTTCTTGCAAAAAAGAGAATGTCCATCACCTGCTGAAATAGAAATGACATCCGACATAACTTCTATTGGATTTAAACTCCATTGATGATAATAGCTGCCTAAGCCAAACTGCCCATAACTGTTATTACCACAAGCCCATACTGAGCCGTCTTTCTTACAAAAAAGTGAATAGTTGGATCCTGCTGAAATAGAAACTACATCAGAAGTAATCTGAATTGGTTTAACCTGATTGACTGCGGATCCATCACCTAATTCTCCTGAAACATTATTACCACATGCCCAAACTGTACCGTTTTTCATAAGGAATAGAGAATGTGAACCTCCCGCCGACACCTGCGCAACAGCAAAATCTGACTTATCATCGTGCTCGTCGTTAATAACAAGGGAGATACTCTCTTTCTGGGGCTTGATTTGTTTCTCGTCAGGCGTTACCAAAAGAATATTCTCAAGGGCTATGGTACCGCCGCTGAATGTACTTGAGGCTTTCAGCTTGATACTGATGATGCTGCCGCTATTGCCTTCCAGTACACTATTCTTGCTTGATGAAAGAAGGAAACGGACAATGCCGTCAATGGCATTTACATCTAAAGAGTGTTTCTTCCATGTGGTACGTCCTACTATATCAATGTCGTAGTCACCGCCTGAGGTGGCAATTGAAAGCCCATTCGGCAGGCGCAAGTCGAATTGTACAAGTGTTATTTCGTCATCGGGGTTAGTAAGATTGATTAGCATTTCCTTCGTTTCACCAGCATTGATGCTGAAGTCTCCTATTGACAGCTTAGCATTTCCTGTGTCGACGTTAGCGCCGCCACCGTCTCCCTGCTGTTTAATTGTCAGTGTACAGTCATCTGGCTGAATTTTCTTTTCGTCTGGTGTTACTAACAAGATGTTCCTTAGCTTCACATCTCCACCTTTAAAAGTGCTGCTGGCCGTCAACTTTACGCTGATGATATTGCCACTGTTTCCTTCTATTACGCTGTTCTTACTAGATGACAGCAAGAAACGGACTATTCCACCTGTAGCATTGGCATCAAGCGAGTGCTTCTTCCATGTGGTTCGTCCTGCTATATCAATCGCATATTCACCATCTTCCTTGGCAATGGCAAGCCCATCTGGCAGTTGCAAGTCAAACTGCACCAGAGTCACATCATCATTGGGATTGCTCAGGTCTATCAACATTTCCTTTGTCTCACCAGCCTTGATGTCGAAAGGCTCTATCTGTAGTTTCGACATACTGGCTGCAGCCATCTTTCTGGCATTGCTGGTCTTACCTAACACAATGTTCACCAACGCCACATAGTCAGCACCGTCAACTGTTCCGTCGCCATTCACGTCGGCTTCCGTTTTCTTGTCTGTCTTCCCCAATATCATGTTTACCAATGCTACGAGGTCGGCACCATCTACGGTATTGTCTCCGTTCACGTCGTTGATGGCAGTAGCCTCGTCCGAACCTTCGTATTCTGCCCATCTTCCATTTTCCCAATACATTGGCAACCATCCCTTTTCTTTGGCTATTGCCACATGCTTCTTGGTGCAGACATTACCCTCTAAAGAACTAATTACATCATTAACAATCATTATTATTCCTGATTTGATTGTCGGTAAGCTATTAATTAGTTTGTCCATAGAGCTCCCTTTAATTATGTTTCTTGCACATGTTATATCAACCAATGCTGTATTATTAGAAACGTTTAGCGAGGATAATTGGTTAGTTGAACAATCTAAAGAGGCAAGTTTGGAGTTCTTCGAAACATCTAATGAGGTCAGTTGATTGTTACCACAACTCAAATCTTTTAGAGCTGTATTCTTCGAAACATCTAATGAGGTCAGTTGATTGTTACCACAACACAAATCTATCAGATATATGTTCTTCAAGACGTCAAGCAATACTATTTTATTCCAATTGCACCATAAAGAAATCAGTGACTTATTTCTGGATATATCAAGTGAGGACAATTGATTATTAGTACAATACAAACCCGATAATAATGTATTCTTAGACACATCAAGTGAGGACAATTGATTATTATTACAATACAAATTCGATAATAATGTATTCTTAGACACGTCAATGGAAGTTAGTTGATTATCTGAACATGATAAAGAGACAAGCTTAGTGTTTTTCGTTACATCAAGGGAGGTGAGATGATTATTAGAACAAGACAAAGTTTTCAATTCTGTATTTTTCGATACATCAAGGTAGGCTAGCAGATTATCAGAACATTCCAAAATTTCCAATGCTATATTATTTGATACATCAAGAGTAGATAGTGTATTTTCTCTACATAACAATTGTGTTAGTGCTGTAAAGTAACCAATACCCTTCAAGTTTCCGACTCCTTTTCTTGTTACATCAATCATCGATACCCTCTGTATCTCACTCTCCGTCAACTTCCCGTCTTTTCCATAATCTTGTGCGAGTAAGTATGCACGGAAATTGGCATCAGGGAAAATTGTGGCATTGATTTCTATTGCATCCGCAGACGGCTCCTCCATAACCGTCACTTCACACATTGCACATTTGCCACTACCATCGTTCGCCGTACAGGTGATGGTTGCCTTACCCTCACCCACGGCCGTTACAAATCCGTTGCTGACGGTAGCTACATTATTTGCGTTAGAAGACCAGGTTACATTCTTATTTGTTGCATTAGTTGGATATACAGTTGCCGATAATTGTTTTGTCCCACCAACATATAATGATTCAGAAGAACTATCCAGGCTTATTCCCGATACAGGCACTGATGATTGGCTAAGATAATATCTTGATGATAAAACATCACTTGTCTCATTTCCATCTTTATATGCTATAGCTTTCAGTGTACATTCTTCCGTTATAGTAATTCCTGATGAAGTATATTTAGAACTATTCTTCGAAGGTGTCGTACCATTTAGAGTATAGTAAATGTTAACCCCTGATACTTGATTACCATTTACTGTTACATCCAGTTTGACAATAGTACCAACTTCTACGGTACCACCAGACGGACTGGCAGACAATACTAATTTTTTAGGCTTTTTTATGTCTATACTAATTGTATAGTTCTCACGCTTCATATTATCAGCCAAATAGTAATCATAATATACAAGGCATGTTGTTGATGTGTATTTAAGTATTTTTATTGTTACAGAATAATCCGACTTCTTTATTATATCAACATAATTTGGAGAATCATTGACCCAGTGCCCTCCAATAGTGTTCTTGTTTGTAACCGAGAAAGGAAGTTTTATAGTTTTTTCTTCTCCTACCGCCATAAATTGAGCTTCATAAGAGTATTGTGCTTTGGCTTTTATGAAAGAGCCTATTATAAGTGTAATGAATATGCATATATATTTCGTCAGTCTCATTCTCTTAAATTGTTGTATATAGAAAAAGGCGTGTAACCATCCGCGACTTGTATCCATCTTTGGTTACCTGCAAGCGACCATCACAACATACATATACAACATAGTTCACGCCTAAACGTGAACTTCTATGCATCTTGTCCTTGTTGTGAAAATTTGCAGGTATTCGAGATGAAAGGCCAAGAGCTAAAAGCTCATTTATCCATCGAAAGTAACGCGCTCGACCCAAAGGTCGCTTTGCGCTAAGCAAAGAACGGGATTACAACGCTCAGTTTCTTTTGGTTAATACTGATTGTGTTAAAATTCTCGCCCGTTTGGGAAGTGCCGCGCCTGGCGCAGCCATGCATCCCTATTCTGTTCTGTTGCTATGTCATAGTCGTATATATTTTATAGGATTACTATTGTATAATAACTATCATAAACTTTCAATCTCTGTAGCAGACAACCCTGTGTATTTGGCAATCAGTTCAATAGGCATTCCGTCTTCTTTCATCTTTCGGGCATTATCGCAGTTTGCTTCAGCACGACCTTCAGCACGACCTTCAGCACGACCTTCAGTACGTCCCTCGGCATGACCTTCCAGATACTGGCCCTCCATGACAGCTATGGTGTCACGGAAAGCTTTCATGTTCGCATCGTATTTCATCCGCTCTTCCTTATTCAAAGATGCAACGTCGGCTATCTCCGACAGGCGCTGGAATACTGCATTCTGTGCCATCCATGGCATACGCTCTAATATATCCATATGCTTTAACGTAAATAATTAGACATTGCAAAGATAGGAAGAATAATTGAAACTTCCAAGAAAATAGGAGAAAAAAGAGTGATTTCCCTTCACACAATATTCACCTCTGGGGATATTGCTACGCCAAACTTCTGGTAGACGTCCTGCTGAATGGCATGACAGAGGTCGACGATCTCTTGACCTGTAGCACCACCAAGGTTGACCAATACCAAGGCTTGCTTCGGATGGACGCCGGCGCGTCCCAACGAGCGGCCTTTCCAGCCGCATTGGTCTATCAGCCAGCCAGCAGGAATCTTCTCGTGGTCGTCATCAATGGTATAATGCGGCATATTGGGATAAAGTGCGGCAAGCTGTTCGTACTGCTCACGACCTACGACTGGATTCATAAAGAAGCTACCAGCATTACCTGTCAACTTTGGGTCGGGAAGCTTGGCATTACGGATATCGATAATGGTCTGACGTAGTTGTAAGGCGTCAGGTAATGAAATGCCCTGTCGCTCTAACTCCGCACGGATATTGCCATAGTCCAACCTGGGCTTATACTCACGGCTCAGCCGATAGGTCACATGCGTTATCAAATACTGGTTCTTCCATTCCCGCTTAAAACGGCTGTCACGATACCCATAACAACAATCCTCGCCACTGAAAGTGCAAACCTCGCCAGTAGTAATGCTGACAGCCTCCACACATTCGATAACGTCCTTAGCCTCAGCACCATAGGCTCCAATATTCTGCACGGCGCTGGCACCTACATCTCCTGGGATCAGCGACAGGTTCTCCATACCATAAAGCCCTTTCTCTAAGCTCAGCTGCACGACATCATCAAACGTTTCGCCGCTGCCGCAAACCATTAGGCAGTCCTCGAATTCGCAACCTTTCATAGCCGAGTGAACCACGATTCCCTCGAAGTCTTTCGTCAGTAGCAGGTTACTCCCGCCACCTATTATTATATAAGGAGCCTTCTCCTGACGCAATATCCTTGCAATCTCCACAGCTTCCTCCACCGACTCATATTCCAAGAATCGTCGGCAATGGGCTTCAATGCCAAAGGTGTTGTGTCCTTTCAGACTATAGTTCGACAGGTCTTTCATCCTCAATTCGTTAGTTTCACCAGTTGCCAACGCTCATCCTCACAGCGGAAAGTCATCTCCACCTCTAAGCCATTGGCAATACCACGCATCACAAAGATTTTCTGTTTTGAGTCCCGTGTCGCCTTGCCATACACCACATTGTAAATCATCCTGTCGGGAAGCTCCGGCGCAAAGGCTGGCCAAGTGTCAGGTGTCAGGATGCCCTCCATACGGGCAAAGTCATCGTCAGGGTCTGGACCTACAAACCGTACCGTATGTCCGATACTCTCTATCTGGAATATGGAGTCGGTGACAAACTGATGGTAGAACTCCAGAAACGATGCATTATGATTGGCGGCAATGGGTTCCGTCTTAATCTCCAACAACATCCATGCCCCTTTCACACGTTTAAACTGATACTGCATGACAGCACCCGTATTGAAGTAAATCTTCTCAACCGTAGCTTCACTTACCGACGTGTCTTTCACGAGTTCCATCTGTTGGTCGTTGTCGAAGAGCACGGTATAGAAGTCCTGACGCATAAAGAAACGCTCCATGCGCCACTCATTCTTCGACGTATACGTAGTCTTGCCGTTGCGGATGACAGGCAATGGAAATGCGACACGCTCCATCTGCAACTGCCGGTTGGCAGAAAAATTGAACAGGAAATCATCGAAGAGCTCGTCAGCGGCCCGTGGCATCGGTGTCTGGGCGATGAGTTGCTCCAGCGTATCTTCCGCCACGGTGTCCTGTATCGCCTGTGGCATCGTGTCGACAGGTGTCTCTTCAGCAGGGGCAGTCTCTTTCTTTCCTCCACATGAAAGCATCAGCAGTACCGATGCCAGCGCCAGAAATAATAACCTATTCATGATATCATCTATTCATTGTGAGGGTCATATTCAAATCATCAGCAGCCGTTCCATCTGCATCACTTTTATGCGTCCACGATACAGTTGGAGCAGTCCTTCATCTTGCAGTTGGTTCAGGGCACGACTAATATCCAGACGACTGTCACCAATCTCGTCAGCCAGCTGAGTCATCAATATATAAAAGGTCTTGGAACCAGCCGGATAGAGGCAATGCTGTCCCAGGAAACGCACGATACGGGCACCCAGCGTCTCTGGACGGTGGCGCCAGGGCTGACGCAACAATTTCTGGGTCAGTGTTGCATAAAGTCCTAACAGGTTCAGACGAAACACCAGGAACTCCTCGCTCAACCGCATCACCTCGTCCTTGCTGAGGGTGATGAAGCGACACTCTGACAACGACTCAAAGCGATGGGTGAAGCGCTGGTTATAACCGAATATGGCCTCAGGCTGCACCAAGAAGGGTGCCTGCAGCTCTTCCACTACACGGTAGGAATGGTCATCAGAACGAGTCTCGGCCTTCAACTGTCCTGAAAGCAGGAAATAGAGTCCCGTACAGGGATCGTCCTCGTTGACGATGGTCTGTCCGTTGGCAAACTTCAAGAATCCGAACTTCGTATGTCCAGCCACCCGTGCCAAATCGTCACGGCTCATTCCCTGAAACAACGGGAACTGAAGCAGTTGGTCATATAGCTGGAGGGTTGCCATTTTTCAGTCTTCAATTTTTTCTTTCAATGTCGGTGAGAACCACACATCGTAGCTGCCGTCAGGACGGGCAAAGATAAAATAGGCCATCAGTTCAGGGTGACGATCTAACACCTTCTTAGCACCTTCCAGGCCCAAGACCATAAACGACGTGGCATAGGCATCGGCAGTAGCACAGCTCTTTGCCAACACCGTAGCTGATAGCAGGGAGTGCTGAACGGGATAGCCCGTCTTTGGGTCGATGGTATGGGCAAACTTCTGGCCACCCTTGTAGTAGAAGTTACGGTAGTTCCCACTGGTGGCCATCGCAATGTCAGTCACGTTAAGTACTGTCTGTAGCTCACCGCTGGTACTGAGAGAATCGTCGGAAGGTTTGGTGACACCTATCTTCCACGGCAGGCGCCGCTGACTGATACCCTGGGTAACAACCTCACCGCCAATCTCGACCATGAAGTTGCGGATATCAAAGCTACGCAGCAAGCGGGCAACGACGTCGGAACCGTAACCCTTGGCAATAGCAGAGAAGTCGAATTGGTTGCGAATCTTCAGCAGGCTGTCCACCTGTTGGGGTGTGGGTGTCCCTGCCCCCTCTTCGCCACCCTTTTTCTTGAAACCGAAGCCCCAGGCATTGACAAGCGGCGCAACCGTAATGTCAAAAGCACCATCTGTCTCACGGGTGACAACCTGAGCCAAGTCATACACTTCCTTATACATCTTACTCTGCTGCACCTGCTCACCTCGATTATGACGGGCTACGGTAGACTTCTCGTTGAACATAGAGAACTCACCGTCCACCTCAGCAAGTGCTGCCTCTATCTCTGCCTTCAAGCTGCGGTCGTACTGATAAGTAACGCTATAGACAGTACCAAAAACAAAGCCCTCTTCATGCTGATAAGGCATAGACCGCTGCTGACGGATAATCAGCACCGTGCCTATCACCAACAACAGCAGGAACGGAACCTGCCACATCAGTTTTTTCTTCTGTCTACTGTCCATTGACGCCATGTCTTCAGATATCAATAATCGCATTAAACGTACCACCGAAAGTAGAGGTATCCCAGATACCAAATCCTGGCACATACCAGGTCTTTCCTAACTGACCGTCACTGTGAGCAAGGCGCTGCTTGTAACGCACACTCCACCCTAAATGGAAGGGGCCGAACACCTGGGCATCGATGCCCACCACCAGCTCCAACCAATGCTGAGAGCATTTTTCGTCCTTAACACCAAAGCTCGTTTTCCACTTCCAGATTGGCTCATCAAATTCACGGTGATACATATCTACCTTATAAGATGTATAGGCATAGCGGAAACCGGCAAACAAACGGTTCGACTGGTGTTTCTTCTTCAGCAGGTTAAAGTCGAGACCCAAACGGTAATAAGGGGCCTGAGTCTTGTAGGCTATACCCGTGACCACGTCTTCCTCATGGTCGGCCTTACCGTAGCCCAATTCAAAGATCGGGAACCATTGGTCATGGAGGTTCAGGCGTAGGGCAGCCTCATATTGGCCATAGTCAGACAACATCATCTGTCCAGCTCCGAAGAGATCGAACGACACCTGGAAGCCACGCATTATGGGGATGCTGTCCTTCTCGAGCTTGAACAGCTTCTGAGCGTCAGCCTGCATGAGGCACGCAACCAGTAGCACGAGGCTAACGACGGTCCTTGATATAGAGTTTGAAATGCTCTGTATTGGGGTCATAGGTCACCGATGGGTTTGTTATGATGATGGTATCTATTGCATGATGGGTACTGCGTATAGCCGTGATGTCATGAAAATAGGAAGCGTTACAGTCAACAGATTCAAAATGGGGATAGTTCTCTTTCTTAACGTACACCGTATCAATAGCCAAGTAATCTGTGTTACTGAATTTGAAGAAAAGCGTATCCTCAGGATTGGCATAGCCGACATTCAAACGGAACGAGGTCTTGCCACAAGCAGAGTTGAGCAGTAACGTATCAGTACGGTTGATGCGATGACTGAACACATTCAGCGTATCCCTCAAAGTATCTGTCTTCTCATTTGACTTATACAGATTGTACTTCGTCATCACATCATGCTCAAATGGGCAGTCGATACTGGTACATGAAGATTGGAAAAAGAGAAAATGAGAAAAAGAGAAAATGAGAAATGCAGCACATCCCACTTTCTTCCAGTTCATCTTCCCTGTCTCCATCCTATATTTAAAATCTCTCCATCTCATATAGTTTCCTCTATCTGATAGTCATTACGCCCAGCCGACGAACGGCTAATGAGATCGCCCACAAAACCTGTCAGGAACAGTTGCGTGCCGATAATCATCATGGTCAGCGCAATATAGAAAAAGGGAGAGTCGGTCACCAGTCGCTGGGGAATACCGTTGGCCAGACACCACAGTTTATCGGCTCCAATAACAAAGGCAGCAACAAAACCAATAAAGAACATGACGGTGCCCAGGAAGCCGAACACATGCATCGGCTTTTTGCCAAACGTCGAAAGGAACCACAGCGTCAGCAAATCGAGATAGCCGTTCACAAAACGGTTCAGTCCCATAAACTTCGACTGGCCGTACTTTCGAGCCTGATGCTGCACCACCTTCTCACCAATCTTGCTAAAACCGGCCTGCTTGGCCAGGTAGGGTATGTAGCGATGCATCTCACCATATACCTCAATATTTTTCACTACAGCCTTACGGTAGGCTTTCAAACCGCAGTTGAAGTCATGCAGGTTCTTGATGCCACTGATTTTGCGAGCCGTAGCATTGAAAAGCTTCGTGGGCAGCGTCTTCGACAGCGGATCGTAGCGCTTTTGCTTGTAGCCACTCACCAGATCATATCCCTCTTCTTTTATCATACGGTACAGGTCAGGAATCTCGTCGGGCGAATCCTGAAGGTCGGCATCCATCGTGATAACCACATCGCCCTGAGCCTCAGCAAAACCGCAATACAAAGCCGGACTCTTACCATAGTTACGACGGAACTTGATACCCTTCACCTGATCTGGGTGCTGCTGGTTCAGCTCAGAAATAATATCCCACGAGCGGTCGGTCGAGCCGTCATTAATGAAGATGACCTCATACGTAAACTGGTTCTCCTTCATCACCCGCTCTATCCATGCATAAAGCTCGGGTATTGATTCATCCTCATTATAAAGAGGTATAACTACTGAAATATCCACTGATATACTAAAACTTGATTACTTGTTTAACACATTTGGTTGACGGCGCTGCATCAGTGCACCTATTGGCAATCCTAACACGATTCCAGCCATAATGTTCACTGTCAGCACGTTCAACGCATAGTCTATTGGACGCATCGCAGCCATAGATTCCAACCCTTCTTGCATTGTCTTCTGCAACCCCGCCTGCTCAAGCATCTGCTGCATCTCAGGCGTCGACAGCGACTGCGAGAACACCAACATCAAGTAGCCCTGGTCTATATAAGCAAAATACACATATTGTGCCAGTGCCATTAGAATGGAGGCATAGAAGAACACAAAGATGGAGTAAGCCCAGCCGCGACCCATGGAGATAATGCCCCCACGACCCTCATCACGGAACTTACCCAGCCGTTTGCATACAAAGAACGGCGTAATCACCATCAGCACAAACGCCACCATGGTGAACATCGGATTGGCAAGTCCTACCACATAACAGGCGAAACTGGCCACCCACATCACAGAAAGCATCGCACCGTCAATACGAGCGAATGCCTTCATCTGTACATATTCTGCCGGAGTCAAAATGGTATCAATTTTTGTTACTATTCAATATCGCCTGCAAAATTACACATTTTCCTATTAATAATGCCAACAGATGAACAAAATTTAAGTTAAATGTGCGCTTTTTGCTTTGTAGTTGAGAGTGCCCTACCCCATTAGTCTTCGTACGACGTCGGGTCGGCAATGCCGGCCTCTGCAAGAGCTTCACGGCGCTCCACACAGGTGCCACAGCGACCACAATGGCGCTCCCCACCTTTATAGCATGACCATGTCTCTGCATAGTCGATGCCTAATTCGTTGCCACGGGCGGCTATCTGTGCCTTCGTCAGATGGGTGAAGGGACATAGCAACGTAATACCAGGATAGGTACCCGTACGGGCAGCTTCACTCATAGCCTCTACGAACTCTGGACGGCAATCGGGGTAGATGGTGTGGTCACCACCATGGTTAGCCATCATCACATGTTGCAAGCCGCGGCTCTCTGCCAATCCGATAGCCACACTAAGCATGATGCCGTTGCGGAAGGGGACAACCGTCGACTTCATATTGTCGGCAGCGTAATGTCCCTCGGGAATGGCGTCGGCTCCCTGTAGCAGAGAACTTTCAAAGTACTGACCCATAAACTGTAGGGGAATCACTAAGTGTTCAATCCCCAAGCGCTTACAATGCAACTGCGCAAAGGGAATCTCACGGGCATTATGGTTCGAACCGTAGTCAAACGACACGGCCAGGGCAATGCGCTCCTGCTGGTCGTAAAGCAGCGTCACGGAGTCCATGCCGCCGCTAAGAATAATCACAGAATCTTTCATATTTGCCTGCAAAGGTACTGAATAATGCACAATGCACCATGCATATTACTCTTTTTTTTATGTGATGAAAGCATTTTTTTCACTTTTCACTTTTCACTTTTCACTTTTTTGTGTATCTTTGCACCGCATTTCAATGAATCTATTCACATTTTATTAATATAAGCTTATTATTATGACAATCAATGAAATGAACTTTGCCGGTAAGAAGGCAATTGTGCGCGTTGACTTCAACGTGCCCCTCGATGAGAATGGTAAGATCACTGACGACACCCGCATCCGCGGTGCCCTGCCTACGCTGAAGAAGATTCTGGCCGACGGTGGTGCTGTCATCATCATGTCACACATGGGCAAGCCCAAGGGTAAGGTTGACGCCAAGAAGTCACTTGGCCAGATCCGTGAGGCTGTGGAGAAGGCTCTCGGTGTTCCCGTAGCTTTTGCTCCCGACTGCGCCAAGGCTCAGGAGGCTGCTGCAGCCCTGAAGATGGGCGAGGCCCTGCTGCTTGAGAACCTCCGCTTCTATCCCGAGGAGGAAGGTAAGCCCGTAGGTATTGACAAGGCTGATCCCGCTTACGATGAGGCTAAGAAGGCCATGAAGGCCAGCCAGAAGGAGTTTGCCAAGACTTTGGCCAGCTATGCTGACTGCTACGTGATGGATGCCTTCGGTACTGCTCACCGTAAGCATGCCTCTACCGCTGTCATCGCCGACTACTTCGATGCTGACAACAAGATGCTGGGTCTGCTGATGGAGAAGGAAGTAAAGGCTGTTGATGCCGTGCTCAGCAACATCAAGCGCCCCTTCGTAGCCATCATGGGTGGATCAAAGGTATCTTCTAAGATTGGTATCATCGAGAACCTGCTCGGCAAGGTCGACAAGCTCATCCTCTGCGGTGGTATGACCTACACCTTTGCCAAGGCTCACAACGGCGAAATCGGTAACTCAATCGTTGAGCTCGACAAGCTGGATGTAGCTCTGGGCGTTGAGGAGCTGGCTAAGAAGAACGGTGTTGAGCTTGTTCTGGGTTCTGACTGCACCGCTACCAATGGTCTTGACTTCGGTACGATGACTGTGAAGCCTGGTTCTGAGATTATCACCTGCCCTGCCAACAACGTACCTGTTGGCTTTGAGGGTGTTGACGCTGGTCCTGCTTCTCAGGAAGATTTCCGCAAGGCCATCGCTGGTGCCAAGACCATTCTGTGGAACGGTCCTGCCGGCGTGTTCGAGTGCGACGACTTCACCGCTGGTTCACGTGCCATCGGCGAGGCTATTGCCAAGGCAACTGCAGAAGGTGCTTTCTCACTGATTGGCGGTGGCGACTCTGTTGCTTGTGTCAATAAGTTCGGTCTGGCTGACAAGGTGAGCTACATCTCTACTGGTGGTGGCGCTCTGCTCGAGGCTATCGAAGGTAAGGTGCTTCCTGGCGTAGCTGCTATCTGCTCGGCAGAATAATACTTGCCTAAGCAAGATTAGGTGAATATTATTCCCTAATCTATTTCACATAAACTCCGCCTCTGCAAGGTTGCAAAGGCGGAGTTTTTATTATGTTTCAGATAAGGACTACAGCAGCTGGCGAGCCCGTTCGAGGGCAATGTTGATGTGGCTACAGATGTTGTCAGTACCGACAATCTCGTCGAACTTGGCCTTGTGGAGAACAGCCTGCACACGCTCGTTGACACCTGAGAGTACGACCTGAATGCCCTCCTTCTGTGACATAAGACAGAGGTTGGTTAGGTTGTGGATGCCGGTGGAGTCGACAAAAGGTACCTTACGCATACGGATGATGCGTACCTTAGGACGACTACCATGACCAAGGGCTCCCATAATTTCCTCAAACTTGTTGCCTGCACCGAAGAAGTAAGGACCATTGATTTCGTAAACCTCTACACCATCGGGAATGGTGAGGTGTTCGAGGTTACCTAACTGGAAGTCGCTGTCTTCCTCGGCAGGATCAATCTCGTCACTGATAACCTTGACATCGGTAGTCTCTGCCATACGGCGCATGAATAGCAGGCAGGCACAGATGAGACCAACCTCGATGGCAACGGTCAGGTCAAAGATGACGGTAAGAAGGAAGGTGACCCAAAGCACGATGACGTCGCTCTTAGGATTCTTCATGATGTTAGTGAACGAGCGCCAACCACTCATGCCATAGCTTACGATGACAAGCACACCAGCCAGACAGGCCATGGGGATATACTGTGCTAATGGCATCAGGAAGAGGAAGATGAGCAACAGCACGGCGGCATGGACGATACCAGCAACAGGGGTGCGTCCGCCGTTATTAATGTTGGTCATAGTACGGGCAATAGCACCTGTGGCAGGGATACCGCCGAAAAGGGGCGAGGCAAGGTTAGCCACACCCTGAGCTATCAACTCAGTGTTGGAGGAGTGGCGGTCGCCGATAACACCATCAGCCACGGTAGCAGAAAGCAACGATTCTATAGCGCCAAGGATGGCGATGGTGATAGCGGGCGACACGAGTCCTTTTATAACGTCCCACGACAAGGCGGGCACTTGTGCCTCTGGCAGTTGGTTGGAGATAGAAAAGCGATCGCCAATAGTCTCAATAGTAGTGATGCCAGCATACTGCTTAAGCAGCAGGGCGGCAACGGTCATGACGATGATGGCGATAAGACTGCCAGGCAGCTTCTTCAAGAATTTTAAAATGGAAGTATTGAACAGCTGAAGACTTGTGAACTTCGGCCAAAGAGCGATAAGGGCAACAGAGCCTATGCCGACAGCAGCACTCCAGGCATCAATGGTGGGTAGTGAGCCAAAGTAAGCTATCCACTTCTCTATAAAGTCGGAGGGAACGCTTTCCATCGACAGCCCCAGCAAGTCCTTGATCTGCGTAGTAAAGATGGTCAGGGCGATACCCGAGGTGAAACCCACGATGATGGGATATGGTATGTACTTGATGATGGTACCCAGATGGAGAATACCAAACATAATAAGGAATACACCCGCCATAAGCGTGGCTATGGTGAGGCCCTCGAAGCCATACTGCTGGATGATTCCATATATTATAATAATGAACGCGCCCGTAGGGCCACCCACCTGCACTTTACTTCCACCAAGTACGGAAATAATGAGGCCGGCCACGATGGCGGTGATGATACCCTTCTCAGGGGTTACACCTGAAGCAATACCGAAAGCGATGGCTAACGGCAATGCCACGATACCCACAATGATACCTGCCAAGAGGTCGGTGGTGAACTGCTTCTTGGAGTAATGCTTCAATGTGGCAAAAAACTGCGGTTTAAACTCTAATGTCGTCATCTTTAGATTTTCTGATTAATCGACTCGCAATCTGCATTTTGTTTGTCGAAATATTGTTATTATCCTTGAAAAGAGGTGCAAAATTAAGAAAAAAGTTAAAAAGGACAAAAGAAAGTGGCAACATATTCAAAAAAACACTAAATTTGCCAACGTAAATCAAGAATACTGAAATAGTTAACACTTTATTAATTAAAAAGGAGAAAGCATTATGAAAAAAAGTTTGTTCATCATGATGGCTGCATGTGCCATCGGTTTCACTTCGTGTGGCAACAAATCTCAGCAGGCCGTTCCCGTGGACGACGAGGTTGTAGCAGAAGCCCCCGCTATTGACGTAGAGGCTATCTTCAGCGAGGCTACCGCTCAGTTGACAGAACAAATTGAAGCCAACGACGCCAGCAAACTGCAGCAGGCCATCGAGGCAGTACAGGCTAAGGTAAAGGAGATTCTGGCTCAGAATCCCGAGGCTGCCCAGGAGTATGTTCAGAAGATTCAGGACTTCCTGAAGGAGAATGCCGAGAAGATCAAGGCTGTAGCAGGTGACAACGCTGCCATCCAGGCTGCCTTCAGTGCACTGACCGAAGCTCCTGCCGAGAGTATTATCAGCGGTCTGAAGAGCACACTCGATGCTGCAGGCGAGACTATGGAAGGTGCTGCCGATGCTGCAGGCAACGCTGTTGAGGGTGCTGCCGACGCTGCTCAGGAAGCCGTTGAGGGTGCTGTCGAAGATGCCAAGGATGCTGCCAAGGAGAAGGCTGGCGAGGCTGTAGACGCTGCTGCCCAGAAAGCAAAGGATGCCATGGGACTCTAAAATCAAAAGCGATTCACTGAAAAAAACGGGGCATTCGTTGAACGAATTTGCCCCGTTTCTTGTTTCTCATTATCTTTGCACAAGAATTTAAATAAGAAATGAATATGAGACGACAAGTATTTATGACCATGATGTTGACAAGTATGATAGCAGCCCAGGCG
The DNA here is from genome assembly GCA_902794405.1 of uncultured Prevotellaceae bacterium. GTDB lineage: Bacteria > Bacteroidota > Bacteroidia > Bacteroidales > Bacteroidaceae > Prevotella. Next base: position 35,999 of record CADBHI010000024.1, on the reverse strand, counting down.
GCCGACTTCCAGTACTTGACCATCGAGAAGAACGACGGCCAGACCGAAACGCTGACCGCCTTAGGACTTACCATCAGCTATAGCAGCTCAATGCTCACCGCCACCAACGGTTCAGAAAAGACAACCATCGCCCTGTCTGACCTGAGGCGCATGTACTTCACCAACACTAAGTCGAAGAGTGAGACCACCGCTATCGAAGCCACCGATGCCGACTGGGATAACACAGAAACCGTCATATACGACCTGAGAGGCCACCGACTGCCCCAGGGCACTAAGCCTGCACCTGGCATCTATATCTTCAAGAAGGGAAACACAACCACTAAAAAGTACGTAAAATGAGACAGCTCCTTATCATGATTGCCGTGGTGCTGACAAGCATCGGCACCACCGCCCAAACGCTGAAAGTGCAACAAGGGAGTGTCACTTACGCATTTGCAGCCAACAGCGACGAGATGACCTACACTGACAATGGCCAGACGCTGACCATCCAGGGTAAATCGTTCAGTGTAACAGACATTACAGGCATTAGCATCGACGACACGGAAGTCAGCGACTCCGTGGTCACAGTGGTCTACGACGGCACTTCTGCCTCCGTCACCATTGCTGGCGACATTGCCAACGACATCACGGCCACCGTCAGCGGTGCCCATGTGAAACTGGAACAGGGCAAGGGCATTGAATCGGGTGACGGTGAGGTGGAATATGTGCTCAGCGGCACTTCTACCGATGGTGAGTTTGCGCTGGAAGGAACCTATAAATGTACCGTCTCTCTGGCTGGTCTTGAGTTGAAGAACCCCAGCGGTGCTGCCATCAACATCGGTAACAGCAAACGCATACAGCTCAGTGCAAAGAAAGGCACGGTCAACACCCTGACTGACGGTGCTGACGGCTCACAGAAGGCCTGTATCTACAGTAAGGGACAGCTTCAGCTGCAGGGCAACGGCACGCTGAACGTGGCAGGCAACACCAAGCATGCCATCAAGAGCGGCGACTACATCACCGTCAAGAACCTGACGCTTAACATCACGTCAGCCGTTGGCGACGGCATCAACTGCGAGGAGTATTTCCAGATGAAGAGCGGCGTCATTACTATCAGCGGCACTGGTGACGACGGAATACAGTGTGACCTTGGTGGAGACTCATCGACAGGCGAGACCAACGATCACGACGGTGAGGACTCAGGAAACGTCTACATTGACGGCGGCACCCTGACCATTGGCGTGACGGCAGCAGCAGCCAAAGGTGTGAAGAGCGACGGCGACCTGAAGATCAGTGCCGGCACCCTCAACATTACCACTACTGGCGGCGGTGCATGGGACACGGATGACAAAAAGACGAAAGCATCGACCTGTCTGAGCGCCGACGGCAACATCGGCATCAGCGGCGGTACCATGACCCTTACCAGCAAGGGCGCTGGTGGCAAGGGCATCAGCGGTGACGGCGAGCTGAATATCAGCGGTGGCGATATCTCCGTCAACACCTCAGGAGGCATAGTGGCTTACGTCAACAATAAGCTTTACGACAACTACAGCAACAACGTTGACCGTCTGACGAGCGACTACAAGTCGTCTCCTAAGGGCATCAAGATAGATGGTGCCATCAACATCAGCGGCGGCAACATCTACGTGAAGACCACCGGCAAGAACGGTGAAGGCATCGAGAGCAAAAAGACAATGGAGATCAGCGGCGGCAACACTACCGTTGAATCCTACGACGACGGTCTCAACGCCTCGAGCGACCTGACCATCAGTGGCGGTAAAGTATACTCACATGCCACCAACAACGACGGTATCGACGCCAACGGCAACTGCTACATCAAGGGCGGCCTCATATTCGCCATCGGCACCAGTACGCCTGAAGTGGGCATCGACGCCAACAGCGAAGAGCAGAAGAAACTCTACGTCACGGGCGGCACCATCATAGCCATCGGTGGCTTAGAGTCGGGCAGCAGCCTCAGCCAGTCGTGCTACTCGTCATCGTCATGGACCAAAAACACCTGGTATGCTTTGACTTATGGCGATGAGACCGTAGCCTTCAAGACCCCGTCGAGCGGTGGCAGCACCCTCGTTGTCTCAGCCGCATCGAAACCTACCCTGAAGTCGGGCGTTACCGTTAGCGGTGGCACAGAGTTCTGGAACGGCTATGGTAACATTGGTGGCACCATCAGCGGCGGTTCGTCGGTTAACCTCTCGGAGTATACCAGCAGCAGCGGCTTCGGTCCTGGCGGCGGATTCCCTGGCGGTGGAGGCTGGAGATGGTAAAAGAAACACATACAACTTGAGCTATGTCATTTTCAAAGAACAAAAAACAGGAAACGCTCATCTATCTGGTGCTATGGGGACTGCTCTTCATGGCACCAGTACTGAGCCTGTATATACGTACCGTTAACGATGGCACTCAAAACTTCGACTGGAGCGAGATATTCATGGTTTGGCGGGAGTTTGCCCTATTCTTGGTCATCTTCATTATCCACAACCACCTACTGGCACCCTTGCTGGTCTACAAGCAGAAGAAGGTGATCTACTTCTCCATCGTGACAACCCTTGTGGTAGCGTTCTCCATCTACCAGTGCAGCACAGGTCCTGGAGACAGGCACGAGCCCGGTCCTCGTTTCGAAATGAGGGAAGGACATAGGCCACCGCCAGAATTCGGCGACAGACGACCACCACACAGGCCAAACGGCATGGAAAAGCCTGACAGGAAGCCAGGTGGCCCCCACCCTCCCCAGATGTTCAGCCTTCACGACCTGACGGTCATCGTTATGCTGGTGCTGATGCTCTTTGCCAACCTCGGCATCAAGCTCTACTTTAAGCAGCGACGCGACCAACTGCAACTGGCCAAGCTCGAGAAGCAGAACCTGGAACAGCAGTTGGAATATCTGAAATACCAGCTGAACCCTCACTTCCTGATGAACACCCTGAACAACATCCACGCACTGGTTGACATCGACCCCGAACTGTCGAAGGAGAGCATCGTGGAACTGTCGAAGATGCTACGCTTTGTGCTCTACGAGGGTAACAAGCCCACCGTGCCGCTTTATCACGAACTGGACTTCCTCGACCACTACATCACGCTGATGAGACTGCGCTATACTGATAAGGTGAGTATCACCGTCAACAAACCCGACGAACTGCCCAACTGCGAGATTCCGCCACTTCTCTTCATCACCTTCGTGGAGAACGCCTTCAAGCACGGAGTCAGCTACCAGCAGCCATCGTTCATCGACATCAGTATTCAGATTTCAGACAGTCAACTCAAGTTCTCATGCCGCAACAGCAAGATTCCCAACGAAGAAGAGCACCATGGTGGCATAGGACTACAGAATGTGAAACAAAGATTGGATTTAATATATGGAAAGAACTTTACTTTAGACATCAACAACGAGCCACAGGAATACAATATCCAGCTCACCATTCCGTTATAAGGATATATGATCAGAGTATTAGCCATCGACGACGAACCGCTGGCACTTCGTCAGCTTGTGACCTACATCGGCAAGGTGCCCTTCCTTGAACTGGCAGGCCAGTGTCAGAGTGCCATTGAGGCCCGTCACCTTCTGAATGAGGAAGCCATCGACGCCATCTTCTGCGACATCAACATGCCCGACCTCAACGGCATGGACTTTGTAAAGTCACTCCAGGCACCGCCGCTCATTGTCTTTACCACAGCCTATTCCGAATATGCGGTGGAAGGATTCAAAGTAGATGCCGTCGACTACCTGCTCAAACCTTTCGGCCTTCAGGATTTTATGCGAGCTGCAAACAGACTGCAAGAGCGACTCACTATCCACACTCCACCATCCACCATCCACACTCCACCATCCACCATACACCATCCACAATCAGACGACGACACCATCTTTATCAAGACCGATTACCGCATGGTGAAGATCAGCATTCAGGACATACGCTACATCGAAGGAATGTCAGAGTATCTGAAACTGTTCCTCGACAACCAGCCCAAGCCCATTATCACGCTGCTGGCCATGAAGACGCTCGAAGAGAAACTGCCACAGAACTTCATGCGCATTCATCGCTCCTACATCGTGAACCTCGACAAGATTATGGAGGTAAACAAGAACCGCGTCATCTTAGACAACGACACCTACCTGCCCATCGGAGAGAGCTACAAGGAACAATTCAATCGCTACATTGAACGCCGGTTTTTAGGAAAATAATAAGGTCTTTTGATGGATTGTGCAAGTATGGTATATTTAAATTAGGTTAAAGTCGGATGGCTTTATACCAAATATTAGGTATTATTTCGTATCTTTGCAGGTGATTTGAATCAACATTTTTATTTATACGTATTAATATGCAGTATTCTAACGAAGTCAACAACATGTGTGTTGTTGCAAAAGGTCCTAACCACGGACCCGCCCCCATTCCTGAAGAGGGCAAATGGATTCAGGCAAAGGAGATCAAGGACATCTCAGGTTACACTCACGGTATCGGCTGGTGCGCACCTCAGCAGGGTGCCTGCAAGCTGTCGCTGAACGTGAAGGACGGTATCATCCAGGAGGCTCTCGTCGAGACCATCGGCTGCACGGGTATGACCCACTCTGCCGCTATGGCTTCTGAGATTCTCCCCGGCAAGACCATCCTCGAGGCTCTTAACACAGACCTCGTTTGCGACGCCATCAACACCGCTATGCGCGAGCTGTTCCTCCAGATTGTCTACGGCCGTACACAGAGTGCCTTCTCTGAGGGTGGTCTGGTCATCGGTGCCGGTTTGGAAGACCTGGGTAAGGGTCTGCGTTCTCAGACAGGTACACTCTATGGTACTGTTGCCAAGGGTACACGCTATCTGGAGCTGACCGAGGGTTACATCACCAAGCAGTTCCTCGACAAGGACAATCAGGTCTGCGGTTACGAGTATGTACACTTAGGCAAGATGATGGAAGCCATCAAGGGCGGCATGGACGCCAATGAGGCAGTGAAGAAGTTTACCGGCAGCTATGGTCGCACCACCGCTGAGCAGGGAATCGTTAAAGCTATTGACCCACGTGAAGAATAAAGGAGGACACATATTATGATTAGAAAAGTTAGTTTCGAGAGCTACGAGCGTCGTATCAACCAGGTACTGGCCGCTCTGAAAGAGAACGGAATCAGCAGCATCGAAGAGGCCAACGAGATTTGCGAGAAGGCTGGTGTTGACCCCTACCAGATGTGTGAGGACACTCAGCGCATCTGCTTCGAGAATGCTAAGTGGGCATACGTTTGTGGTGCCGCCATTGCCATCAAGAAGGGCGTGAAGAACGCTGCCGACGCTGCCGAGGCCATCGGTATCGGCCTGCAGTCATTCTGCATTCCCGGCTCAGTGGCCGACGACCGTAAGGTGGGTCTGGGTCACGGTAACCTGGCTGCCCGTCTGCTCCGCGAGGAGACCGAGTGCTTCGCCTTCCTGGCTGGTCACGAGAGCTTCGCTGCCGCTGAGGGTGCCATCAAGATTGCCGAGAAGGCCAACAAGGTTCGCCAGAAGCCTCTGCGCGTTATCCTGAACGGTCTGGGCAAGGATGCCGCTATGATCATCAGCCGTATCAACGGCTTCACATACGTACAGACCCAGTTCGACTACTACACTGGTGAGGTGAAGGTCGTCAAGGAGACTCCCTACTCTGACGGTCCCCGTGCCAAGGTGAAGTGCTACGGTGCCGACGATGTCCGCGAGGGTGTTGCCATCCTGTGGAAGGAGAACGTCGACGTGTCGATTACTGGTAACTCTACCAACCCCACCCGCTTCCAGCACCCTGTTGCCGGTACCTATAAGAAGGAGCGCGTGCTCGCTGGCAAGCCCTACTTCTCAGTAGCTTCTGGTGGTGGTACAGGTCGTACACTGCACCCCGATAACATGGCTGCAGGTCCTGCCTCTTACGGTATGACCGACACCCTGGGGCGCATGCACTCTGACGCTCAGTTCGCAGGTTCAAGCTCAGTGCCTGCTCACGTTGAGATGATGGGCTTCCTCGGCATTGGTAACAACCCGATGGTAGGTGCTACAGTATCTATCGCCGTGGAGGTAAGTCTGGCTCTGAACGGCAAGTAATTTTTTATGAAAGCTATCATTCTGGCAGCGGGCACAGCTTCAAGGCTGCGCCCGCTGACAAATTTTACCCCCAAGTGCCTGCTGAAAATCGGTGAGCGCCCCCTGCTGCAACGCTCTATGGATGCGTTGTGCCAGAACGGTATTACCGAGTTCTGCATCGTCACTGGCTATCTGCATGAGCAGATCGAGCAGTTCGTCAACGAGCATTATCCCAACGTGAAGGTCACTTTCATCCACAATGCCGACTTTGCCACCACCAACAACATCTACTCGCTGTGGTTAGCACGTCCGGTGGCTGACGGTGAGGAGATACTGTTACTCGACAGCGACCTGCTTTACGACGGAAACATCGTCAAGCGGGTGCTTCAGAACGAGGCCGACAACGTGCTGACGCTGATACGCCACGAGTTAGGCGAAGAGGAGATGAAGGTCGTGGTCGATACTGAGGGAAGCATCACCGAAATTAGTAAGACCTGCTCACCCGAGGCTGCTGCCGGCGAAAGCTTAGGCATCGAGAAGATGGGACGCAGCTACACTAAGGCTCTCTATGCCGAGCTGGAAACCATGATGAACGATGAGCACTTAGAGAACAAATTCTACGAACTAGCCTTCGAGCGGCTGCTCCGCCAGGGGCATACCTACAAGGTACTCGACGTCAGCGACCTCTTCTCCTGTGAGCTTGACACCGTCGAAGACTTTGAGAATGCCAAGCAGCTCATCCCTGCGGAATTGTATTAGTAACTCCCCACAGCTCTCCCCTCCTTTGTAGATTGGTCTCCACAGCTCTCCCCTCCTTTGTACAGCTCTCCCCTCCTTTGTAGGTTGGTCTCCACAGTTCTCCCCTCCTTTGTACAGCTCTCCCCTCCTTTGTAGGTTGGTCTCCACAGTTCTCCCCTCCCATCAAGGGGAGGGGTTGGGGGCGGGGTCTGTATTTTGTCCTGGTTACTGACCCCACCCCTGCCCCTCCCCTACAAGGGAGGGGATATCTTTGGGGGACAATCCTACAAGAGAGGGATTTTTTGGGGGGACAATCCTACATCCTTCCCTTACCCTCGAATTTTCATAAGAAACATACCGATGAAAATCCAGATGATTTCACGCACTCGGCAGATGATGCTGACAAAGATGCCGAGGGCAGCAGAAAGGCCGAGGGCAGCGATGGAGAGTACGAAGCCTCCCTCCTGAACACCTAACTGCATGGGCAGGAAACCTATCAGATTGGCAAAGAGCGTGGTGAACGACACGATGAGAATGCTGTGCAGATAGGTAATAAGCAGCCCCGCAAAGCCGCCACCATTATCGATGCCGAAGAGCAAAAGCATGAAAAACACCTCGCTGCTCTGCACAACGCGTGACAGATACTCCAGCAATAGGCTCTTATAGAACGCACGCTTGTCCTCAGCATGGAGGGCAGCTATCTGTTCGTCGATATTGGCCAGCGACTCGGCATGCTTCTCGCGGAAACGCGCACTCCAGCCCTTTAGTCCTGGAATGTGGCCTATCCATCGGAGCGTCTTCACCACCAACCCGTTACGGTAGCCCTTGGCAAAGACGTAAAACGCAATCAGGCAGAACACGATGATGATGCCCAGCGTGGTGCCGATAGCGGTATTGATAGGCAGGTCGCCAACGGCTGCTAATGCTATATAAATGAATATGCTGGAGAACCAGAACCAGAAATGCGCAAAGAAATGCATCATGGCATAGAGGATGACGCTGGAGGTGGCATGCTCCTTACTGACGTCGCGCGACAGTTCCAAGATACGGTAGGGTTCGCCCCCAAGTCCACCTACGGGTGTGGCGTAGTTCAGCGCATAGCCTGTGATGGTTAGGCGGTAGACACGGCTAAAGTTGACATGCTCACCCGTACCACGAATCTTACTGCTGATAATGGTAAACCACGACCACGCATTGATACCGTAGATAATCACCCATACACCAATGATAGGAATAAGCCAGTAACCCGCATGGCAGAGATGATCCCACAGTTCGACGAAACTGACGTCGAAAGTAAACAGCATGACCACGCAGGCAAGCACACCCACGACAAAGAAGATATTGTTAAGCTGCTGTTTACTGAGCTTCATGACAGAGTGCTATGAAAGAGTACTTAGAGCTTGTCGGCCATCTGACGGCAGAAGGACTCGTGACGATGGTTGACATACTTCCAGAGCAGTCCCATGACAACAATCTCAAACACGAAGTGTGCAACGGGGATGTCGAGCAGACAGAACAGGAAAAGCCACGACTCGCGGAAATTGAAGGTCAGCAGGCCATTCCAGAAAATGACTGGCAGCGACTTCTGGCGGAACTCCTCACGCACCTCAGCAGGAATCTGGTCGCTGCTGCCGAATTTCTCGCGCAGCTTCTTCATCAGGCGCTGGAACTGAGGGGTCACAGCCTCCTGCTTCTTCGTGTAGTCGATATACGACTTCTGGAAATAACGCTCATACTTCGGAGCATCCTGCGGCATCTGGTCGTAGATCTCCTGCTGACGCTGCGAGTTGTCAAGCTCGCTGCCCTTCTCACCCTTCAGGAAGAAGAGATGTACCTGAATATAATAGTCGGCCAAACGCTGCTGGCCAGCCAGTCCGGCTATACCAGCTATCAGTCCGAGTACGTAGACCACTGCCGTAACGATGAGCACATTCTGCTCGGTGTCGGGAATGCCCAAGAAACTGAACTCCAACTCGTGGTGGTTGTAGAAACGCCACACCAAAACGTGATAGATGGGTATGAACCACGCAAAACCGGCCACGCCGTCGAGTATGCGCCCTATGCGGCTCTTCTTGCCCGTCAGTCGGGCCAACTGACCATCCGTACAGTCAAGCACGTCGGCTATCATCAGCAGCACAATGGCTATCACGTTATAGACCAATCCCATCGTGCCACCATAGTAGAAACTGCCGCAGCCAAAGAAGATGGCACTGGCAGCGCCGACAATCATCGACCAGATGGTAACCGTATTGGGATGGATATCAAACTTGGCAAAGAAAACGGCACAGTAGTAACAGAACGGACGAATGACATGGAGGTCAAGCCAGTCTTCCGTTTCTGTCGACTTCAGTGTTGCTTTGTATTTCTCGTTCATACACCTAACACCTTCTTAATCGTATCAACCACCGTCTGCGTCTGCTCACGGCGACCTAAAGTGATGCGCAGGCAAGACTCCAGACCTGGGTCACCCATAAACTTAATCTTATACTCCTGAATCTTCAGCGCCTCCATCAGAGCCTCCTTGATCTCAATAGGATACTTAATGAGAATAAAGTTTGCCACCGACTTATATACCTTAAAGCCAGGCAGATGGCCCAGTTCGCTCTTGTAAAGCTGACGACCCCACTCCATCTCATCGGCCACGCGACGATAGTGGTCGTCGCTCTCCAAGGCGGCAATTGCCACAGCCTCGGCAAAGCGGTTGAAGCCTAAGTATTTGTTTGAATAGCTCAGGAACTGGTCGTGACCCTTGCCAATGAATCCGAAACCGCAGCGAAGACCAGGCAGTCCGTAGAACTTCGACAGCGTACGCGAGATGATCAGGTTGTTATACTTGTTCACCAACGGCGCAATGTAGTCGGTATCGGTGGTAATAAAGCTGGCGTAAGCCTCGTCCACAAGCACCATCGTGTCGTTGGGAATATTCTCCATGATACGGCCAATCTCTTCACTCGTCAGGCTGTTGCCAGTCGGGTTGTTGGGCGAGGCCAACAGCAGCATACGCGGATGAATTCGGTTGGTGTATTCTATCACCTCGTCAACGTCGTAGGCAAACGTGTCGTCCTGCTCATGCAGAGGATACATCTCGAACGAACCGCCACACTCGCTTGCCACCTTATTATAATACCACCACGAGAACTCAGGAATAAGAATGGTCTTGTTCGTTCCCTCCATCAGGAAATAGTGGATGGCATTCTTCAATATCTCCTCACCACCGTAAGCTAACAGCACCTGCTCCTCGGGCACGCCATAGATTTCACTCACACGGACAGAAATGACGCTCTTCTTACCCTGGTCGTAAATACGGGTATAGAAGCACAGGTCGTGGGCATCAAAGTTCTTTACAGCATCAAGCACTTTCTGGCTTGGTTCAAAATTGAATTCGTTTCTATCAAGAAAGTTCATTATTCTACCTTATTTTAATTTCAGCCTGCAAAGTTACTACTTTTTTCTCTATTATCGCCCATCCCGCCCAAATCTTTTGTTTTTTTTATCATTCAAAATCGTTTTTGTCTACGACAACCTTTTTCCTATATATTGTAAATTTACCGAAAAAAAAAGCTTCCCGCGAGGGAAGCCTTTTTTTATGTGAGTGTGTGTGGCGGATGATTAGTTCGTGCGATAGATGGGCTGAACCACGCGGACGTAGGCCTTAGTTGTATCGTAGATCCAGACATTTCTGAAGGTTCCGTCGGCCCGTACCAATACACCACCGTCGTCGCTGGGTATGTATAACTTTTCATTGCCATTGATGGTCGCCACCGCCCGATGCGAACACCTCGACCCTGACCGACTTGCTGTTCTCCTTTACCGACTGCTTCAGGCTGTCGCTCACGCTGACCGAGGCGTCGATGAACTTGTTCTTGTAGCTGCACTTGGCAAAGGCATTCAGGTCGTAGCTGTTCTCTACATTGCTCACGTCGATGGTGGTGGCGTAGGTCAGTCTGCCGCCCAACTTGGCCGATACCAGTATGTGGGTGCCGTAGTCCTTGATGAGCTTGTGGAATCCCTCACGAGTCGACTTGTACTAGTAGAACCTTACTTCTTGAGAAGCGAAGCGACCCAGAGGATGACGACGGCACCTACGATGGCAGTACCGAGCTGGCCCATGATGCCTCCCCACGAAATGCCGAGGAGTGAGAACAACCAACCGCCGAGTACACCGCCAAACAGGCCGAGCACCAAATTCATTACCAGGCCGAAGCCTCCACCCTTCATCAACTTACCTGCGCAGAAGCCTGCCAGGCAACCAATAATAATTGAACCGATAATTCCCATAATTGTTATTGAATTAAAATCTACAACTATTGTGCAAAGGTAATCAAATTAAGTATTCTATTCGCCAATTTGGGCTACGAATTCCTTGAGCCTGATCACAGACAATCTGGGCCACGAAACCTTCTTGAGGACTTTGAAGTGCTTATCGTTTGTGACAATGTATTCCGCATCAGCCGCTACTGCACAGTCCACAAACTTATTGTCATCAGGATCGGCAGTAATCAATCCAAAATGGATATAGACCTCCTGAAAATAAGTTGTGCTCAATCTCGCTATGGCCTCAACGACGTTACAGGCAATTTCCTTTGTGTCTCATAGCGATATGGAGTACGCATGTGTTCTTCACCCCATTCCTCAATAGTGTCATTGTTTATGACGCCATCATTCCATAAAGCATCAATGGCTTTCTGGGCTTTGCTGGCAAAAAAGCGTGCCAACAAATCCTTGAACTCATTCAAATCCGACTCTGAATTAATGCTGTTGATAGCATTCATGAGTTCCATCTGTGCTATTTGACTATACGACATGTTTTATACATTTTCTTATACGTTTGCAAAGATAATCATTTATTTCACACGACGTTTATTATGAGCCTGATTTTTTGCATTTTTTATCGTAACAGACAAAAAAGAGGATGCGCCTATTCTGACACACCCTCATTCTATATTGGTCTATTCCCACTCGATCGTGGCTGGTGGCTTTGACGAGATGTCGTAGCAGACGCGGTTGACGCCACGAACCTTGTTGATGATCTCGTTCGACACCTTGGCCATGAAGTCGTAGGGCAGGTGTGCCCAGTCGGCAGTCATAGCATCGGTCGAGGTGACAGCACGCAGGGCAACGGGGTGCTCGTAGGTACGCTCGTCGCCCATGACACCCACCGAGCGGACGGTAGAGAGGAGAACGACGCCTGCTTGCCATATCTGGTCGTAGAGCGATACCTCAATCTCGCCGTCAGTCATTTCAGCAGGCACTCCAGCGGCCAGGACACGACGAGCCTCCTCGCCAGAGAGTTTCACCTTATACTCACGCAATCCGCGGATATAGATGTCGTCGGCATCCTGAAGGATGCGTACTTTCTCAGGAGTGATGTCACCCAGAATGCGAACGGCAAGTCCAGGGCCTGGGAAAGGATGACGGGTGATGAGGTGCTCAGGCATTCCGAGCTGACGGCCCACACGGCGCACTTCGTCCTTGAAGAGCCACTTCAGCGGCTCACAGAGCTGCAGGTTCATCTCCTTGGGCAATCCACCCACGTTGTGATGGCTCTTGATGACCTTGCCCGTGATATTGAGCGACTCGATGCGGTCAGGATAGATGGTGCCCTGTGCCAGCCAGCGGACAGACCCCACCCCCTGCCCCTCCCCTTGATGGGAGGGGAGAGCGGCAGAATTGATAATGGCCTTGGCCTGCTCGTTGAACACTTCCACGAAGTCGCGTCCAATGATTTTACGCTTCTGCTCTGGATCGTCCACTCCTGCAAGGTCGGCGAAGAACTTCTTGCTGGCATCGACGCCGATGACGTTAAGGCCGAGGACCTTGTAATCCTCCATCACCTGCTGGAACTCGTTCTTGCGGAGCATGCCGTGGTCTACGAAGATGCAAGTGAGTCGGTTGCCGATGGCGCGGTTCAGCAATACGGCGGCCACGGAGGAGTCTACCCCACCCGACAGGCCGAGGATCACCTGATCCTGTCCTAACTGCTGTTTGAGTTCGGCTACGGTAGAGTCGACAAACGAGGCGGCACTCCATTCCTGACGACTTCCGCAGATGTCGACCACAAAGTTCCTGAGCAGCAACGATCCCTGCAAGGTGTGGAACACCTCGGGATGGAACTGTACGGCCCAGATGCCTTGGTGAGTGGTGGATAGTGGATGGTGGATGGTGGATGGTGAAGGAGCGCAGTAGAAGGCGGCGTTCTTGACGTCCTTGGTGGAGCCGATGACGCGGAATCCGTCGGGTATGGCGGTGATGGTATCACCATGCGACATCCATACCTGCGAATTGGTCTGAAAGCCCCTGAACAGTGGGTTGGTGGTATCGACGGCTGTGAGGTTGGCACGTCCATACTCACGACTGTCGGCCTTCTCCACTCGTCCTCCCATGCTGTGGCTGATGAACTGTGCGCCATAGCAAATGCCTAAGACGGGGACACGTCCCACGAACTGTGAGAGGTCGACCTTGAAGGCCTCGGGGTCATGAACGGAATAGGGCGACCCGCTAAGTATGACGCCAATGACGCTGGGGTCGTCCTTTGGAAACTTGTTGTAGGGCAATATCTCACAAAAAGTATCCAGCTCACGGACACGTCGTCCGATGAGCTGGGTAGTCTGTGAGCCAAAGTCCAGAATGATGATCTTCTGTGTCATAGCTTCTTGATGATTCTTGCAGTATTAGCCTCCGAAGTTATCGTACATGATGCTTTCGGGCTCTACGCCGAGGGAGTCGAGCATAGAGACGACAGCCTTCGACATGGGGCCAGGACCGCACATGTAGTACTCGATGTCCTCGGGTGCCTCGTGGTCCTTCAGGTAGGTGTTGAGCATCACCTGATGGACGAAGCCCGGGGTGTACTTCACGCCAGCGGCATCGGCAGCAGGATCGGGACGGTCGAGGGCGAGGTGGAAGTGGAAATTGGGGTACTCCTTCTCCAGTCCGAGGAAGTCCTCGAGATAGAACACCTCGTTGAGGGCACGGGCACCATAGAAGTAGTGCATCTCGCGGTCCTTGGTGTGGAGGGTCTTGGTCATGTGCATAATCTGGGCACGCAACGGAGCCATACCAGCACCACCACCAACCCAAATCATCTCCTTCTTCGAGTCGAAGTGTGGGTGGAAGTCGCCGTAAGGGCCACTCATGATCACCTTGTCGCCAGGCTTCAGCGAGAAGATGTAGCTGGAGGCGATACCTGGGTTGACCTCCATGAATCCGCTCTTGTCGGCCTTGAACGGCGGCGTAGCAATACGAACCGTCAGCATGAACACGTCGCCCTCGGCAGGATAGTTGGCCATCGAGTAGGCACGGATGGTGGGCTCGGGGTTCTTACACTTCAGCGGGAAGAGTCCGAACTTCTCCCAGCTGGGCAGATACTCGTCGCCTATCAACGATTTATCGAAGTCCTTGTCGTAGTCGATGCAGTCGAAGGCAGGAATCTTGATCTGGGCGTAGGAACCAGGCAGGAAGTCCATGTGGGCACCAGCAGGCAGCTGTACCTTGAACTCCTTGATGAAGGTAGCCACGTTCTTGTTTGAGATGACCGTACACTCGTACTCTTTCACGCCCAAGATAGACTCGTCGACATGGATCTTCAGGTCGCCCTTCACCTTGCACTGGCAGCCGAGGCGCCAGCCGGCCTTGATCTCCTTACGGGTGAAGTGGGGCTTTTCCGAATCAAGAATCTCTCCACCACCCTCGAGCACCTGCACCTTACATTGTCCGCAAGAGGCCTTACCACCGCAGGCACTGGGCAGGAACACACCATTCTCGTTGAGCGTAGCCATCAGGCTGCTACCCTGGGGCACGTTGATGGTACGATCACCGTTAATCTCGATATTCACGTTGCCGCTGGGGCTCAGGTATTTCTTTGCCACCAACAGGATAATCACCAGGAGGATGATTACCAGGAGGAAAACTCCTATACTATATGCTATAAACTGTGCCATACCTTCAAATCAAATATTAAGTCCAGAGAAACACATCATTGCCATAGCCATGAGGCCGACAGTAATAAACACAATGCCGAGGCCCTGCAAGGGCTTGGGAACGTCGGAGTACTGCATCTTCTCACGGATGGCACCCATAGCCACGATGGCCAGCGTCCAGCCAAGACCCGAGCCAAAGCCGTAGACCATAGCGTCCCAAATACTGGTAATGGCCTGCGAGTTGGTGGGCTCCATCAGGATGCGCTGCTGCATGAAGAGCGAAGCACCCATGATGGCGCAGTTCACGGCAATCAGCGGCAGGAAGATACCCAGGGCAGCATAGAGCGAGGGGCTGTACTTCTCGACAGTCATCTCCACCAGCTGCACCATACCTGCAATCACGGCGATAAAGAGGATAAACGACAGGTAGCTCAGGTCGACACCCTCAGCGAGGCAGTCGGCACCTAAGACCTTGGTCTGCAACAGATAGTTGACGGGAACGGTAGAAGAAGGCGAAAATCATATTGTCCACAAAGATGGACCTAAACAGTAATGATATTGCGTGTTCCATAACTTACTTCTCCTTATAAAAATATGCACGATGTACCCAAATCACACAGCCAACGAGGATGAGCGCCATTGCCGGCATCGTCATCATACCGTTGTTCACATAGCCGAAGTCGTAGCAGGCGTCAGGGATAATCTGGAAGCCCAGCAGCGAACCACGTCCGAGGAGCTCACGAACGGCACCCACAATCACCAGGATCATGGCGTAGCCTAAGCCGTTGCCCACACCATCGAGGAACGACGGCCAGGGTTTGTTCTGCATGGCGAAGGCCTCGAGGCGACCCATCAGGATACAGTTGGTGATAATCAGACCCACATACACAGAGAGCTGAACGCTGACGTCGTAGGCGAAAGCCTTCAGGATCTGAGAAACGATGGTCACGAGAGCAGCAACCACCACGAGCTGAACCACGATACGGATGCGGTTAGGAATGGTGTTGCGGATAATCGAGATAATCACATTCGCAAAGGCGGTGATGACCGTCACAGCGAGACCCATCACGATGGCCGGCTTCAGCTGCGATGTCACAGCCAATGCCGAGCAGATGCCGAGCACCTGGCCCAGAATGGGATGGTCGAGGTTCAACGGGTTAGTAAAAACCTCCTTATTTTGTTTACTGAATAATGCCATAATTCTTTTCTTAATTAGAAATTAATAATTAAAAATTAGTAATTATGATTACTCTGCGACGGCAGTAGAATCAGCAGGTTCGTCCTTCGTACATTGCATCTTGACAAAGAGTTCGACGGCATTCTTACCTGCATCCTTCAAACCAGCCTTAATCATATCGTTCACACCATTAGAGGTCAGCGTAGCACCTGTTACACAGTCAACCTGCGTCTCAGGATTGTCCACATTCTTCACCACACCAAGGGCCACTTCACTACCGTCAGCGGGATCGACGAAGACTTTCTTGCCGATGAACTTCTCCTGCCAAGCCTGAGAATCCTTGATCTCTGCACCTAAGCCTGCTGTCTCACTTTCATGATTGAAGTAGGCACCATAGACGACAGGCGTCTCATCACCATGTATGGAGATATAGCCACTGATGCCGCCCCAGAGTCCCATACCCTTCAGAGCGACCACGAGGATATCCTCACCGTCAATCTCACACAGATAGTACTTCTGACCATCCTTCTCGCCTTCATTCTTCACTACCTCGGCATACTTGGCCTCAGCCTCTGCGCCGTCGAGGTCGCGGATATTGAGCGAATAGAGAATCTGTTTCTTCACATCAAGAGCCACATTAGCATCCTGCATGGGCTTCAATGCCTGATAGACGAAAGCCAGCAGGAAGGCCACGATGACCACGAGTATCGCACTATATATAATAATGTACGAGTTGCTGTTAGTATTCAGTTTCATTTGGTACCTCCTCTCTTCAAACGTTTCGAAATGTTACGAGCCACCACGAAGTGGTCGATTGTAGGCGCAAACATATTACCAAAGAAGATGGCGAGCATCATACCCTCAGGATAGCCGGCATTCATCACACGGATGATGACAGCCATCGCACCAATCAGGAAACCGTAGATGTACTGGCCCGTGGTGGTGCGGCAAGAGGTGACGGGGTCGGTAGCCATGAACACGGCACCAAAGGCGAAGCCGCCAAGGATGAAGTGATGCCACCATACCATTGACTGACCCGTCTGCTCGAAGACGAATGCCAAGACGGCACCACCCACGAAGACGCTCAGCATGGTGCGCCACGAAGCGATGCCCGTCCACAGCAGCAGGATAGCGCCGAGGGCGATGGCAATAACGCTGGTCTCGCCGATGGAGCCAGGGATAAAGCCGCAAATCATGTCGCAGATGGAAGCATCGGGGGCAATTCCCTGCCCTATCTGTCCAAGCGGCGTAGCAGCCGTGAAGCCGTCGGGCAGCGTGTTACCCAGTCCGAAGATGCTGTCCTGAGCCACCCACACCTGGTCGCCCGTCATCTTCGACGGATAGGCGAAGAACAGGAACATACGGGCAGCGATGGCGGGGTTGAAGATGTTCATACCCGTGCCGCCGAAGATCTCCTTACAGAAGATCACCGAGAAGGCGCAGGCCAGCGCCAGCATCCACAGCGGACAGCCGATGGGAACAATCAGCGGAATGAGGATA
Organism: uncultured Prevotellaceae bacterium; assembly: GCA_902794405.1. Taxonomy (GTDB): domain Bacteria; phylum Bacteroidota; class Bacteroidia; order Bacteroidales; family Bacteroidaceae; genus Prevotella. Next base: position 18,641 of record CADBHI010000024.1, on the reverse strand, counting down.
CCCGAAACGAGGTAGCCCTCCTGAATCTCCTCGCCCTTCCACTGTGCCCAGGCAAACTCAATACCCAGACCAACGATGTAGCTGACGAGAATCTTAGGCAGTACAGCCAAAAAGCCATAGCAGAAAATCTCGAAGAAACTGGCATCAGCAAGGGTGCCTGCAGCGAGATAGTTCTGATAACCGATATTGTACATACCAAACAGCATGGCGGGCATCAGGGCGATAACCACCATACTCATAATACGCTTCGAATCAATGGCGTCGTGAATGTTGACGCTACCAGCCTTCGCCGTGTCGTTAGGCACGTAAAGGAAGGTCTCGAAGCCGTCGAACAGCGAATGGAAGGCATGCAGCTTGCCACCCTCCTCGAAGTTCGGCTTTATCTTGTTGATGTAATTTCTTAATGCACTCATAGTCCCTATGCGTTTTCTTTACGTAACAAATTAAGTCCTTCACGCACAATGCGTTGCAATTCCAGCTTCGAGCTGTCCACGAACTCGGCCAAGGCAAAGTCCTCAGGACTGACCTCGTAGATACCGAGCGCCTCCTGACGGTCGATGTCGCCAGAAATGATAGCCTTGATCAGGTATTCACCATAGATATCCATCGGCAGCACCTTGTCATATTCACCACTCATGATGATATGACGCTCACCACCCTTGATACGGGCATCGAGTGCATACTGCTTCTTGCCACAGAGCCAGGAGAAGTAGCTGCGGTTCACAGAGAACTGCTTGAAGCGCGGCAGAATCCAACCCAGTATCTCGTCGGCATCATTGCCTTCGGGAATGACGGTGATTTCAGAAGCGTGAGCTCCGAGGAAGCCTTCCTTCGTGGTGGGCTTACCCGTCAGCACATTACCATTGATAATGCGTACGCTCTTCTGGGCGTCGTAGCTGTTGCTCAGAAGCGTCGAGAGTTCCTCACCCACCAGCATATCGACATAGGCGGGGCTGTTAACCTCACTACCGCAAAGGGCCACCGTACGGGTCAGGTTCACCTTGCCCGTATTGAACAGGCGGCCAATGAACAGCACCACCGTGGGGTCGCCAATGGTCCAGACCACCTCGCCCTTGTTTACTGGGTCGATGTTGTTCACCTGAACGCCGACGTTACCAGCAGGGCACTTGCCGTCGAACACCGTCACCTCGGCATCCTTCATACCTTCGAGTTTCGAGCCTACGCCGATGCCGAGATAAGTCTTGGCAATCTTCGACAGAGCCGTCAGTCCGGTCTGGAAGTCAGCCTCCTGTCCCGCTACCTCAAACTCGAAGTCAGCAGCCAAGGGCTTATCCCTTAGGGCAGACACGAAAATGGCCTTAGGCATCACCGTAGGATTGGTTGAAACAGCATAAGGCAACTGATTGATATACCCAAAGATACCTGCTTCAAGGAGTGCATCGACAACGGCCTTGCCGTCCATCTTTGCCACATCTTTCTTGCCGTAGTCAGCAAATTCCTGCTGGGCATCGGCATCGACCTTCACGCAGAGAACCTTTCTACGCTCACCTCGCACCACTTCGCGGACGGTACCGCTTACTGGCGAGGCAAACTTCACTTCGGGATACTGCTTGTTGACAAACAAAGCATCCCCGGCCAAGACATGATCACCTTCGCGAACAATTACTTTCGGAGTGATTCCCTCGAAATCGTCGGGCACCAAGGCATACTGCCCCTTCGACTTCAGTTGGATCTTCTTCTCCTCAGCTTTACCTTGCAGATGAATGTCTAAGCCTTTGCGTAACTTGATTACATTTGCCATCTATAATAAACGATTTGAATTAAAAGCTAACGTTAAGCGACTGCAAAATTAATAAAATTTTAGGATATAAAGAGAATTTATCCATGAAAATTGCCGTTATCCCAATATTTTATTGTATTTTTGCAAATCAAATCAATGGAAACGGCTCAATTTGCTATCTCCGACTGACAACAAGTGAAGGCACTTAAACATATCATCAACGGAACTGTATGGACGCTGTTGGGTCTATATGCGATAGTCTTGCTGGCTATTCATATCCCCGCAGTACAACGTGAAATTGGAAGCAAAACAGCCGAATTATTAAGCGAGACGCTGGGGACGGAAGTCAAGGTGGGACGCATCGACCTGGGATTCCTCAACCGTCTGATTATCGATGACGTCGTCGTCTATGACCAGCAACACAAAATCCTACTGAAGGCCGCCCGAGTAACGGCAAAGGTAGACCCTACGTCGTTCATACTGGGAAAGATCTCCATCTCGTCAGCACAAATATTCGGTGCCAAGGCCCATCTGTCGCGAAAGGATGCCGAATCGCCGACTAACTTCCAGTTCATCCTCGACGCCCTGGCCTCCAACGACACGACCAGCAACCGTCCCCTGGACCTGCGCGTCAACTCCTTCATCATGCGTAACAGCAGCATCAGCTACGACCAATGGGACGTGCCGTCTACGCCAGGGAAATTCAACCCCCAGCACCTGAACGTCCTGAATATCAGCGCACATGTCATATTAAAGGTACTCAGGGAGGACAGCATCAACGTCAACGTGAAACGACTCACGTTCCTGGAACAGTCGGGCATCAATGTCAGGCGACTGGCTTTACGGTTCGCAGCAGGCAATCAGAATGGCGAACTGCAAGACTTCCATCTGCAGTTGCCTGAAACCGACATCCATATCGACAGCCTCGTAGCCACCTACAACCGCCGGCAATTCCAGGAGTCGCTACGTTTCCAGGGAGGAATCGACAACACCAGCATCACCCCCTCCGACTTTCGAGGACTGATTCCAGCACTCAAGAATTACCAGCATACCCTCTTATTGAAGACAGACTTCTCCTACGAGGGCCATACGCTGACCGTTCCCCGCCTGCAGATTGAATCTGAAATGGGCGATCTCTCATTACAGGCTGGAGGCCACTTCACCCATTCACCCAACGGGAAGGACACCTGGAAAGCTGGTGTTAGCCATCTGCTTGTAACCAATGAAGCTATTGACTTCCTTTCAAAGCGTATTGTCAAGTTGCCGGAACCACTACTCCGCATAGGCAACGTCCAACTGAAAGGTACGTTCGGCGGTGACGAAGAAGGAACTCTCATGGCTGATGCCGACGTCACGACGGGTATCGGACAAATTGACGCCCAGATACAGTTGACAGAGGACAAGCATTTCACGGCTTCCTTCAATACCGACGGTATCCATGTAGGACAACTCGTCGACAACGACAAGCTGGGTGTGATTGCCGCAAAAATGGAGACCAACGGTACAGTGAGCAGCCAGATAGCCGCAAAGGGACGTATTGAGAAGTTTGAATACGAGGGAACCACTTACGAGCATATCGAACTCGACGGCAACTACGCCCCCAACCACATCGACGGCAGACTGAGCATCAACGACCCTAAGGTCAAAGCCGGACTGGAGCTCAACATCAACGGAACCGACATCAACAGCGCAGAAGGCATCATCAGCCTACAGGACCTCAGCCTTCCGGAGAAAGACTACAACCTGGACTATCTGCGTATTGAGTCTGGCTTCGAAGAGGGCGTCCACTTCCTGACACTCAACAGCGACTTTGCCCATGCCGACATTTCCGGAGAGTTCGACTATGCCACATTGGCCCAGAGCTTTGCCAATGCCATCGGCTCGAAACTCCCCACCCTTCCAGGCCTGCCGCCTCTGACAAAGGACACCAAGAACAACTTCACCATCCACCTGAAGGTTGCCAAGACCGACTGGGCAGAAAAACTGCTCGGCATTCCCCTCGACACCCATCAGACCATTACTCTGGATGCCAACTTCAACGACAACACCCGCCAGATAGTGGCCAATCTCGACGTTCCCTCTTTTTCATACAACGGCCATCTCTACGAACGGGGAACCGTCAATATCAGCTCACCCCTCGACACCCTCATGCTTCAGGCCTCTATCTGGAGCATAGAGGACGACAGGGAACCCTTTGCGCTCAAGGTCGACGGCCATGCTGCCGACAACAACATTTCGTTTGCATTGGCCTGGAACAACAACGATGCCGTCTCCCCTTTCCACGGCGTGCTCAACGCGTCGGCAGAGCTCTACCGCAATCTTTCTGACCAGTCGGAAGCCCACGTCAGGATATTCCCGTCGAATGTCACGCTCCGCAATGCCCAATGGCTCATAGAGCCTTCCGACATCCTCTATAGTGAAGGAAGACTACTCATCGACAACTTTGCCGTCCATAACGGCGAACAATACATCAAGGCCGACGGCATAGCCTCCAGCCAGAAGACCGACTCGGTGACCGTCACCCTGAACAACATCGAGGTGGCCGACATCCTCGACCTGGTTGATTTCGACGCCGTTACATTCTCGGGATATGCTTCCGGCAACGCCATTCTGGTATCGGCATTCGACGATCCCGATGCCTACGCTAACCTCACCGTCGACAACTTCAAATTCCAGGAAGGGCGCATGGGAACACTATTGGCTCGCGTCGACTGGAACAAGCAAATGAAGCAGATTGACATCAACGCCACGGCCAACGACGGTCCCGATGCCATCACCTTTATCAATGGCTACGTGTCGCCCGAACGCGAATACATCGACCTGGGTCTTCATGCCCGAGGTACCTATCTCGACTTCATGCACTCGTTCACCGAGTCGTTCATCTCGCACATCACGGGACACGGAAAGGGAGACCTACGGCTGGCCGGACCACTCTCAGCCATCAACCTGACGGGCGGACTGCGCATTGACGGAGAGGCCACCATTACGCCGCTGAACACCACCTACTGGCTGCGCAACGACACCATCACACTCGTATACAACGAGATACTCATCGACTCGCTGCCCATCCACGACAAATACAACAACGTGGGCTACCTGTCAGGCGCCATACATCATGAAGACCTCACCAACCTGAGCCTCGACCTCCACGTCGATACCGACCAGCTGTTAGGCTATGACTTCCATGACTTTGGCGACCAGTCGTTCTATGGCACAGTCTTTGCCTCGGGTACCGTCGATATCCGAATGAAAGGCGACGACGTTCATATCGACTGCAACGTCTCTCCCCTGAAAAACAGCGTATTCGTCTACAATGCTGCCCAGAACGATGCCATCAGCGACCAGGAGTTCATCACGTGGAAGGTACCTGTTGCCAATACGGCAACCGCCACAGCCGTCACGCCACAGTCCTCTTCGAGCAATATCTACATGAACTTCCTGGTCAACGTCACACCCGTAGGCACCATGCGCATTCTAATGGATGCCAAGACAGGCGACTACATCACCCTCAATGGTAGCGGTTCCCTGCAGGCCTCCTATTATAATAAAGGTGCATTCGAGATGCAGGGCACTTACGCCGTTGAAAGCGGCACCTACGACGTCACCATCCAGGGCATCATCAACAAGAAGTTCCAGTTCCAGCCCGGCAGTACGATTGTCTTCGGGGGTGACCCCTACTCTGCCGCCCTCAACCTTCAGGCACTCTATACCGTCAACGGCGTGTCGCTCAGCGATCTGCAATTGGGCAACACCTTCTCGTCGAACACCGTCCGCGTCAACTGCCTGATGAACATCGGCGGCCAGCCTTCGTCGCCACAGGTCACCTTCGACCTCGACCTGCCTACCGTCAATGCCGACGAGAAACAGATGGTGCGCTCGCTGCTGTCCTCACAACAGGAGATGAACCAGCAAGTGCTCTACCTCCTCGGCATCGGACGATTCTACAGCCAGGGACAGAACAATGCCGGCGAGCAGCAGGAACAAAGCCGCACCTCGTTAGCCATGCAGTCGTTCCTCTCAGGCACCCTCTCTACGCAAATCAACAACGCCATCAACCAGATTGTCAGAAACGACGACTGGAACTTCGGTGCCAACATCTCTACAGGTACCGAGGGCTGGAACAACGCCGAATACGAGGGAATCGTCGCTGGCCGCATGCTCAACAACCGTCTACTCATCAACGGACAGTTCGGCTATCGCGACAATGCCACGCAGGCCTCACCCTCGTTCATCGGCGACTTCGACATCCGCTACCTCCTACTCCCCAACGGCAACCTCGCCCTGAAGGTCTACAACCAGACCAACGACCGCTACTTCACCCGTTCCTCCATGAACACCCAGGGCGTAGGCATCATCATGAAGAAAGACTTCAACGGCCTGCGCGACCTCTTCGGCAGGAAGAAGAAGGAATAACGGGTTGTTTTTAGGTTTCTCATAAAAAAAGCCGCAGCGAACTTCACAGTTGGCGTTGGCAAAAACACTTTTATCACTTGATTTAGTATAAAATGTTACTGAGAGGCCACAAAGATACGACAAAAAACTTATACCGCCAAATTTTTACCCCGATTTTCTCGCATTTTCTACCTACTAAATACGGTCGTCCGTAATAACATCGACCCTGACGGGGTCGCCCATTGTCTGCGGATGTTGGGGCACGCCCTTCGGTGTGGCCCCCCCACGACTCCCCGCCCCTATAAGGGGAGGGGCTGGGGGCGGGGTGTGAGATTGGTGGAGATTTAAGGTTTTCTCAACGGCTACAGCCTCTTTCACCCCGCCCCCTACCCCGCCCCTTAAGGGGTGGGGAGATACGCGGTGGTGCTTCGGCTTACTGTGGCTCCCCACCCTAAAGTTCCCCTCTCCAGTGGGAGAGGGGTTAGGGGTGAGGCTTTGTCCCCAATATCTTATCAACAATCACGCCGATGTCAGTGACGGTGATGTCGTTGTCGCCGTTGGCGTCGGCGCCGCCGGGCGAGTAACCGCCAGTGTTGGGCAGGCGGAGGATGCAGTTCACGACCACGGCGATGTCGGTAACGGAGATGGTGCCGTCGCCGTTGGCGTCGCCACAATCTACGAACGGACAGGTCTGGGTCTCGTTGTTGCCGAAGTCCAGGACGCAGTGGCGCTGGCGATGATCATGATGACTGCCGCGATGATGACGCGCAGGGCTTTGCTGCTGGGGTACAATGGCTGTTTCATATCTTCATAGTTTTAAAGTCGCCTGCAAAGATACGAATAAAATCGCATTCTCTTCACAGTGAATCGATTTTTCTCTATATATAAAGTAGAACTTAGTCAAAACCCGGTGCCTTTTTGTCAAAACCAGCCGGGTTTTGAGAAAAAGGAAGCGCCTTTTGAAAAATCCCGGCTTGGGAATTTTTATTTTCGTTTTTGTCTCATGACAAACGTTTGCCCCTAATTAGGGGTGGGGAGAGCGGCGGATGGAGGGCTTACTGCGGCTCCCCTCCCTCGGGAGGGGTTGGGGAGGGGCTTCCGAGGATTTTATCTACAATCACTCCGATATCCGTGACGGTGACTTGTCCGTCGCCGTTGGCGTCGGCACCGTAGGGCGAGTAGCCGCCGTTGTTGGCCAGCTGCAGAATGCAGTTCACCACCACGGCAATGTCCGTCACCGTGATGCTGCCGTCGCCGTTGGCGTCGCCACGCTTTTCAAGCACACCCCTCAGCGTCTTGCCGTCGATGGAGCCCAGGTTGGCGCTGGTGTGCGCTACGCCGTCCTCGTCGTAGAGTGTCTGGCCGTCGGCAATCTTTATGGTGCCATGAGCGTGGTACGACGAGGCCTTGATGCGGTCAGTGGCGGTAGTCCAGCCAAGGGTGATATTACCGTCAAAGGCTAGTATGCCGCAGGCGTACTCTCCTTCAGTTCCACCCTGTGCGTCGAGCTGTCCGCCGAGGATGTTCACGTTGTTGCCAGCTGCGATGGCAGTTCCGCTACTAGCTTTGGCGCTGGCAGTAAGCTTGCCGCGGATAAGGGTGACATTGCCGCCCACTGCATCATCGGTGAAAGCAACGAGTACCCGAGCATCATAATGGTAAATGTTGCTCAGATAGACGTCGCCGCCGTACTGAGTGTAGTTGCCATATTCTAAAAAGATGGTATAAATGCTTTCGCTATGGGCTTCGAGCCGTCCTGTCTGGTTGGTCTGGCCATAGATAGTGAGGTTGGCATTTTCTGTCGTGTAGCCGTCGAGAGAGACAACATTCGTATTGACGCTCATCGTGTTGCCGTCGCAGAGGATGAGGTGGATGTCGCCGTCGAGAATGAGGGTGTTGGTGTAGCTGATGTCGGAACTGACAACGTACCAGCCCTGGTCGGGCGTGCCGTCGTTGTTGGTGTCGACGTTGTTGTTAAGCCTAGTCTCAGAGCCGTCGAGCGGGGTGAAGTCGTAGCAATAGGCCGTGTTGCCGTCGGCATCGATGTAGGGGATTTCAAGGGGCAGGATGTCGTCTTTGTAGTCACTCCAGCCGCCAGCTTTTTTGTAGGCATCGAGGGCGGCGCTGGGGACGTATACCTTGCGGCCGGCGGCATTTCCGTCGAAGACGTTATGCCCGAGTTTCGGCGGCGTGATGGCATAGACGTTGACGGTCTTCAGGCTGGTGCAACTGCGGAAGGCATCATCTTTTATAGAGGTCACGCTGGCAGGGATGTCAATTGAGGTCAGGCCGTCGCATCCCATTAAGGCTCCGTTTCCTATTACGGTCACGCTGGAGGGAATCTTGAGCGAGGTCAGACCGGAGCAGCTGTCGAAAGCCTTCTCGCCGATGCTTGTGAGGCTGTGAGGGAGGCTGACCGACGTCAGGGCTCCCAAGTGGCCAAAGGCATCTTTACCGATGGTGGTCACGCCCTCGTTGACGACGAGGGTCTTGATGGTTTCGTGGTACTGCCACCAGGGCGTATCCTCATATCTTTCGTAGTCCGCCATCTCGCTGTTATTCTTGATGGTGAGCACGTCATACACGTCGCTGCCCTTGCTCTTGGTGACTATCCAATTCTCCGTGTCGTCCCAGACGGTGTAGATGGTCGTCGGATTTTCTGTCAGCACGATGGTGGAGTTGGGGCCATAGACGACGTCGCCCGTCGGCGAGGTCGCCCAGCCGAGGATGGTGTGGTCGCCACTGCGGTTGAACTGCGTCTCAAGATAGGTGGCGTTGAGGGTGTAGTGGGAGTGTGGCGGCCAAGGGCAGGATGTCGTCTTTATAGTTACTCCAGCCGTAGGCGTCTTTGTAGTCATCGAGGGCAGCATAGGGGACGTATATCTTGTGGTCGGAGGCATTGCCATCGAAGACGTGCCCCCCGAGTTCCGGCGGCGTGGCGGCATAGACGTTGACGGTCTTCAGGCTGAAGCAATCATTGAAGGCAAGTGTTTCTATAGAGGTCACGCTGGCGGGGATGTCAATTGAGGTCAGACCAGAGCAATAATTGAAGGCTGATTTTTTTATTTCGGTCACACTGGGGGGAATCTCGAGCGATGTTAAATCGTAGCAGGAATAAGCGGCCAAAGGCATTTTTACCGATGGTGGTCACGCCCTCGTTGACGACGAGGGTCTTGATGGTTTCGTGGTACTGCCACCAGGGCGTATCCTCATATTCTTCGTAGTCCGCCATCGCGCCGACGCTCTTGATGGTGAGCACGTCATACACGTCGCTGCCCTTGCTCTTGGTGACACTCCACTTATCTGTGTCATCCCAGACGGTGTAGATGGTCGTCGGGTTTTCTGTCAGCACGATGGTGGAGCCAGGGGCATAGACGACGTCGCTCCCCGGCGTGGTCGCCCAGCCGACAATGGTGTGGCCGCCACTGCGGTTGAACTGCGCCTCAAGATAGGTGGCGTTGAGGGTGTAGTGGTGGTTGTTTTCTGTGGGAGTGTGGCGGCCAAGGGCAGGATGTCGTCTTTATAGTTACTCCAGCCGTAGGCGTCTTTGTAGTCATCGAGGGCAGCATAGGGGACGTATATCTTGCGGTCGGAGGCATTGTCGTCGAAGACGTTAGACCCGAGTTCCGGCGGCGTGGCGGCATATACGTTGACGGTCATCAGGCCGCTGCAATAATCGAAAGCATTTTTTTCAATATAGGTCACGCCGGAGGGAATCTTGAGCGAAGTCAGACTATTGCAGCCTTCGAAAGCCTTCTCGCCGATACTCGTAAGCGGCCAAAGGCATTTTTACCGATGGTGGTCACGCCCTCGTTGACGACGAGGGTCTTGATGGTTTCGTGGTACTGCCACCAGGGCGTATCCTCATATCTTTCGTAGTCTGCCATCTCGCTGCCGCCGGATTTATAGGAGATATCGAGGAGTCCTTTTTCGTTATTGCTGAAGGCCCAGTAGACTTTGTCGGAGCTTGTCTTGCCGCATCTTTTTTTCTTCATTTCGAACGTGATGACGACCTCGCCGCTGGCATTCGGCGCAGTATAGTATAATTCTATCGTACCTCCCTCACCCACCATACCTATCTCGGTGAGCGTCTCGGGTATACGGTCTTTGTCCGTCCAAATAACGCTCTTCACGGTGAATCCTTCTTCGGGAATGACTATGAATTGGCGGTCTGAATATACGTCTTCTGAAATTTTGCGCATCTCATACGAGCCGCCTTCGCCGGCCTCTGCTGGCTCTGTCACAACCGTAAACGTCAGGCCAGCCCACGCCGTCCCGGTCGTAAACAGCATAGCGATTAGCAACACGGCTATCCACGCCGACATGGGGAATCTATTTGCTCGTTCTGTAGTCATAGGTTTTTGGTTAGATTGTAAATGATGGTATGCGATGCAAAGATATTACAATTTTTCGTATTATGCAAACTTTGGAGCATGTTTTTTAGCTCGACGGCCCATACTCAGCCTCATTCTTGCGTCCCTTCGGTAGCAAGAACCCGTAGCCTCTCCCCGCCCCTATGAGGGGAGGGGTCGGGGGCGGGGTCAGTATCTTTCTTCGGCGCAGAGGTTGGAGTTCTTGCTCTGGCAAGCGGGCCGAGTCCTTACCCCGCCCCCTACCCCGCCCCTTAAGGGGTGGGGAGAGCGGTGGTAATTCACTTCCTACTGCGGCTCCGAGTGTAACCACTCCCCTCCCTTGGGGAGGGGCTGGGGGTAGGCCGTTACTGCGGCTCCACAGCGTCGTGGGTCAGGCGACGGGCGCCGGCGTTGCCACTGTTGTTGTTAACGCCGAGGATCTTGTCGACGATGACGCCAATGTCGGTGACGGTGATTTGTCCGTCGCCGTTGGCGTCGGCACCGTCTGGGGAGAAGCCGCCGTTGTTGTCTAACTGCAGGATGCAGTTCACCACTACGGCAATGTCGGTTACCGAGATGTTGCCGTCGCCGTTGGCGTCGCCCGGCTCGACAGGCTGTACGGTCGAGGGGAAGGTGCCGCTGAGCATCTCGCCGTTGCCGAGGTCGAAGACGTAGTTGGTAAGGCGGAAGTTCTCGCCAATCTGGTCGCGGTGGATGATGAAGCAGGCGCGGCAGGCGCCGAGGCTTTCTCCTGGGGTGGCGTAGTGCAGGTTATTATCGTCGCCTAACAGCAGGACATCAAATTCTTCAGGATAGTAGCTGACAACATCTCCCATACAATTGTAGTTGCCTTCAAAGTTGACAAGGCCATCATAACTCCAGCAGGGTAAGTGCTCATTCTTTATTTTCACACCTATGAACAGTGGATCCACGATGTCGTACATGCTCTCGTTGCCTTCGTAGTTCTCAGGACGATTCCACCTGATGAGGTACGACACACCAGCCATGAGAGTGTTAGCTTCATCATATTCATCCCACTTCTCGTCAAAGGTAAGGTTCAGCGTGGTACCGCTGATGACGTTATTAATGTTTTTGTTGGTCAGGGTGCGGATGATGGCGCCTTGCAACGGACTGTCAGGAGCGGTCAGGTCTACGTCGAAGGGCAGGACAATGGTGCTCCACTTGCCGTCCTTGCGGAACGTGCGGCCAGCGAGACGGACGTTGACGATTTTACCATTATTTTCTGCGATGGTGTAGTCGTTATCTATGCGGTCGTCGATAAGGTGTATTTCCTCGACGTCCTCGTGCCAGTAGTAGCGTTTTTTGTATAAGAGACCGTTGGGGCTGTAGGCGGTGATGCCGATAATCTTATCGGAGCCGACGGTGTAGGAGTAGACGGCGGTGGGTTTGCCGTAGGGGTCGATGCTTGCGGGCGGCGTGGTGCTGCTCACGGCGAACTGTGCGCCGTACACATCGCTGCCGTCGCATCCGCCGACACCGCTCAGGGTGTGGTAGTTGTTGTTCAGGATGGTTTTGTCACAATTGTTCATGCCAACGATGGCACCGATATATTCTCCAAGATTGCCGCTGATAGTACCGGTAAAGAGGTTGTCGGTCAGCACGGGGGTACCTTCACTGTATGGTATAGAACTGACGATGCCGCCATGATATTTCGCATTCAATCCAGAATCTTTTGTACCTCTAATAGTTGCGGCGCTGGTACAGCCTTTGATGGTTCCCCCATCATTTTGAGCGACAATGCCGCCGACATACGAATTACCAGAGAGAGTGACGTCGCTGAGGACGTGGCAGTTTTCGATGGTGCCTCGTAAATATGCCACTATGCCACCTATGATTTGGTTAGCCTCAAATCGGCAGTCGCTGACAACAAGGTTCTTCACAGTTCTTTCTACCATGCCAAAGATGGCATTATTAGAGCTATATGGGTCACTGATACGGATGCCGCTGATTATGTGGCGCTGACCGTCGAAAGTGCCGTAGAAAAAAGAACCATTTCCTATGGGCGTATAGTTGTTCTCCTTCGTCTTGTCGTAGGTGATGTCAGCGCCGAGGGCGAAGTATTTGCCGTCGTAGTCATTGCCGCTGTTGACTCTGCTGGCGAGCTGGTCGAGACCTTCGGTGGTGTAGATGATGTACGGGTCATCCTCTGTACCATTGCCGCCCCACGGGTCTTGGCTATAGTACTTGCCGTCGTAGGCCAGGCCGTTCTCGTAGACGGTAATGCCCTCGTAGGTTTCTCCTTCGGCGTAGGTGCTGCCCGGCTCGCCCATGGCGCCGTTGGCTGCCAGAAGTTCGTAGGCGAACTTTGCGCCGCCGGTGTCGGTGCCAGTGGCTTCGGCGTCATTTCCTACGCCGCCCATGCCGCTGCTAGTATGGTAGTTGTTGGTCAGCGTGGCTGCGTTAGAATTGTTCTCGCCAACGATGGCGCCGATAAATTTCCTAAGATCGCCGCTGATAGTACCTGTAAAGAGGTTGTCGGTCAGCGTGGGGGTATGTACTAAGAATGATGAATAACCGGCAATGCCGCCAAGATATTTTGCTTTCAGTCCTAAATATTCTGTACCTATTATCGTTGCGGCGCTGGTACAGCCTTTGATGGTTCCCCCATCGTTCTCAGCAGCAATGCCGCCAATACTCGAATTACCTGTGAGGATGACGTCGCTGCCAACGTGGCAGTTCTCGATGGTGCCCAATAATAATCTCACTATGCCACCGATGTTTTGGCGGCCGGTGATGGTGCTGTTGTCGAGCTTGAGGTTCTTCACAGTTCCTGCCATCCTGCCAAAGATGGCTTTATTAGAGCCGTCGGGGTCACTGATGCGGATGCCGCTGACGGTGTGGCCCTGGCCGTCGAAAGTGCCAGAGAAAGAATGAGAAGAATCTCCTATGGGCGTATAGTTGTTATCCACCGACTCGTCGTAGGCGATGTCAGCGCCCAGTTCGAAGTAGGTGCCGGCGAAGGTGTTGGCGGTATAGCCATCGGTACCGTTCACCTTCTTGGCGAGCAGGTCGAGACCTTCGGTGGTGTAGATGACGTACGGGTCTTCCTCTGTACCATAGCCGCCCCACGGGTCTTGGCTATAGAACTGGCCATTGTAAGCCAGGCCGTTGTCGAAGACGGTGATGCCCTCGTAGTCGGTGCCGGCGGCGTAGGTGCTGCCAGGTGCGCCCATTGCGGCGTTGGCTTCCGGAAGTTCGTAGGCGATGGTGGCGCCGTCCACATCGCTGCTGGTGGCATCGTCTTCATTTCCTACGCCGCCCATGCCGCTGCAGGTGTGGTAGTTGTTGTTCAGGATGGTTTCGTCACGATTGTTCTTGCCAACGATGGCGCCGATATAATCACGTAGTAAGCCGCTGATAGTGCCAGTAAACAGGTTGTCGGTCAGCGTGGTGGTACCTCCAGTGCCTGATACAGAACCTACGATGCCGCCAAGCCATGCTGCATTCAATCCAGAATCTTTTGTACCTCTAATAGTTGCGGCGCTGGTACAGCCTATAATGGTTCCCTCTTCGTTCTGAGCGGCAATGCCGCCGATATACGAATTACCAGAGAGGGTGACGTCGCTGTCAACGTGGCAGTTCTCGATGGTGCCTTGTAAATATGACACTATGCCACCTATGTTTTGGTAAGCCTCCATGCGGCAGTCGCTGACAACAAGGTTCTTCACAGTCCCAACTACCATACCAAAGATGGCTTTATTTTGGCCGGTAACACTATTTGTATCACTGATACGGATGCCGCTGATGGTGTGGCCCTTGCCGTCGAAAGTGCCATAGAAAGAATGATGATAATCTCCTATGGGTATATAGTTGTTCTCCTTCGTCTTATCGTAGGTGATGTCAGCGCCCAGCACGAAGTATTTGCGGAGATAGATGTTGCCGCCGTTGACGTTGGTGGCGAGCAGGTCCAGTTCGGCCGTCGTACGGATGACATACGGGTTTTCGTACGTACCCTTTCCCGACCAAATCACGGCGTTAGGGTCTTTTTCGTAGTACTGGCCGTTGTAGCAGAGGCCGTACTGGTAGGCGGTGATGCCGATGTAGTCATCCTTGCCGTAGGTCGCAGTGGCTTCGCCGAAGCCGCTGGGCTTAGTGGTGCTGCTTACGGCCCAGAAGACGCCGTCCTCGTCGCTGCCGATGGCACTGCCTCCACTTCCAACGCCGCCCTTGCCGCTAAGGGTGTGGTAGTTGTTGGTGAGGGTGGTTTCGTCATAATCGTTCTTGCCAAGTATGGCGCCGATATAATCAAGTAGATTGCCGCTGATAGTACCGGTAAAGAGGTTGTCGGTCAGCGTGGAGTGATTTTCTCCTGAAGAACCGGCGATGCCGCCAAGCCATCCTGCATTACTACCATTATCTTCTGTACCTATTATAGTTGCGGCGCTGGTACAGCCTTTGACGGTTCCCCCATCGTTCTCAGCGGCAATGCCGCCAATATACGTATTAGCAGAAAGGGTGACGTCGCTGAGGACGTGGCAGTTCTCGATAGTGCCATATAATAATGCCACTATGCCACCTATGGTTCGGCAAGCCTCAATGCAGCAGTCGCTGACAACAAGGTTCTTTACAGTTCCTCTTACATGGCCAAAGATGGCTTTATTTTGGCCGTTAGTATCACTGATACGGATGCCGCTGACTTTGTGGCCCTGGCCGTCGAAAGTGCCATAGAAAGAATGGGTATTATCGCCTATGGGCGTATAGTTGTTCTTCTTCGTCTTGTCGTAGGTGATGTCAGCGCCCAGCACGAAGTAGGTGTACTTATACTCATTGCCGCCGTTCACTTCGCTGGCGAGCTTGTCCATTCCGGCGGTGTTGTAGATGACGTACGGGTCGCCCTCTAAGCCCCTGCCGCCCCATGGGCTTGGGCTATAGAACTTGCCGTTGTAGGCCAGGCCGTTCTCGTAGGCAGTGATGCCCTCGTAGTCGGTGTCGGCGGCGTAGGTAGTGCCTTTGGTGCCCATAGCGTAGGTGGCTACTAGAAGTTCGTAGGCGATGGAGCCTGTTGCGCCGTTGACGCTGGTGCCGATGTAGTAGCAGTTATCGTAGCCGGGGTCGTATATTTCGCCTGCGAAGACGCCGACGTTTTCGTTACCGCTGATGGTGGCGCCGAGCACAAGGCAGTCCACGATGTCTGTGGAGACGATATAGCCTACGAGGCCGCCAACTCCGTTGTTACCGCTGACGGTGGCAGCACTGGTGCAGCCGCGGATAATGATTTGGTTATCGCCCGCGATACCGCCGACGTCGTTTCCACCGCTGACGATGACGCTGTTAGTGATGTGGCAGTTCTCAATTAAGCCGCCTATAGTGCCGTAACCCGCGATGGCTCCGGCGCATTTATTGGCGCTGCCGATGGTGATGTGGGTGTCGTCGATGGTGAGGTTCTTCACTTCGGCGTAGTAAATGTAGCCGAAGAGGCCTTGGTTGTCGGCGTTAGCGTTGATACGGATGCCGCTGATGGTGTGACCCTTGCCGTCGAACTTTCCCATGAAGTTGTGGCCTTTGGTTCCGATGGCAGTATAGTTGCTCTCGCCGTTGCCGAGGCTGGCGTAACTGTAAGTGATGTCGTTACCCAGCTCGAAGTACTTGTCGCTGTAGGTGTTGGCGGAGTAGCCGTCGATGCCGTTCACTCTCTTGGCCAGCAGGTCGAGGCCCTCGGTGGTGGTGATGAGGTAGGGATGTTCTGCGCTGCCGTCACGGCCATCGGTGGTGATGCCCCAGACGTCGCTGCCGACGGGGGTGACGGTGGGGGCATTGGCAGTCATCGTGAGGGTGTAGGTGTTGCCGCTGACGTGGGTGAGTGCATTGCCGTTGCCGTCGTTATAGCCCGTGACGCTGAAGCCCTCAATGTTGCAGGTGATGTCGAGGCTGACGTTCTCAGTGGCGCCGGCATAGGTGACGGTGCTGTTGCCGTCGGTGTATTTGATGCCGTTGTTGCCAGCATAGCCAGTGATGCCGCTGACGTTGTGGGCTGTAGCGTCGCCCGTCGGCGTGACGGTCACGCCGTCGGCAGCGTTGATGGCCACGGCCTTGCGGGCGCCGTCGGTGTCGGAACCATTGCAGCCACCAATGGTGGCCTGGGTGTAGTAGTTGGAGTTGAGGGTGGCACTACTAGGATTAAAAGTTGAGCCCACGATGGCACCTTTACTATTGCCGGTGACGTTGTTGCCGGTATAGAGACTGTGGTCGACGGAGTTACTATATTGGCCGTTGATATAGCCGACGATGCCACCAGCGTAAGAGGACGTGGCACTGACGTTGGCCGCGCTGACACTGCCGCTGATTTGGCCGCTCATGCCGCTAACGCCGCCGGCGTAGTAATCACCACTGACGTTAACGCCGTTGGTGACGAGGCAGTTGGCGATCTTGGTGCCGCCGGCTATGCCTGTGATGCCGCCTACCATTTCTTTGCCAGTGATGGTGCTGTTAGTGAGCGTCAGGTTCTTGATGGTGGCGCCGTTGGCGTATCCGAAGAGTCCGACGTAATCTGTCGAGCCGAGGCTGATGTTAATGCCGCTGACGGTCTTCTTGTTGCCGTCGAAGGTGCCGCTGAAGGGGTGGCTCTCGGTGCCGATGGGCGTGAAGTTGTTCGTTGTGTTCTTATTTAAAGTAATGTTGGCGCCCAGCTTGAAGTACTTGTTGGCATAGCTGTTGCCGGCGTTGACGCGCTCGGAGAGCAGGTTGAGGTCTTCGGTAGTGCTGATGACGTAGGCGTCGTTCTCGCTGTTACCGCTGTTGTGTGCGCCCCAGTCGTACTTCAGGCAGTCGTGGGCACGGTGGTGGTGTAGGTGCCGTTTTGCGATGTGCTGTATTTATAGGTTTTGGCGCCAGTGCTGAGGTTTGTGCCCGTGATGCTGGGCGACGGACCTGCGCTCTCAAGGGCATCGGCACACGTGACGGTCGCGCCGCTGTTCGGCGACTTGGCGATGGTGACATTCCTCAAGTGGGCATAGTCCACCGACGAGTTACCGTAATCGCTCGCGCCTGAGTAGTACCAGACTCTATAGCTGCCGGCCTTGGTAGCCTTCAAACTACTCACATCGGTCGTATAGCTGCCCGTATCTCCCAAGCGGTAGAACACCGTGCCGGAATTGTTGTTGGTATAGCTCGTTGAGAAAAGATTCTTCGGACTGCCGTTATAGGTCAGATTGATGTACGACGTAGGTTCAGGATTCGGGCGGTTGACCTTGGTGGCGGTGCTGATGTGCATGAAGACAAAGGGAGTGTTTTTGACGTTGCGGTTCAGGGATATATTTTCCTCGAGTAGTGTGCCGTCTTTTTTATAACAGTCGATTGATCCACTCTTTGTGTCTTCGCCGATGGTAATGTTAATGCTGCTGACGGCACGTTTGTCGCTGAAGTTGGCCTTGGTATAGTAGAGATATATATTCCATCCTGAGGTGGCTTTGCTTGTCAGGTTACCATGATTTGTATTCGCAAAATGATCACCACCAGCGGCGTCACAAAGGTAATAAGTGTGTCCTTTGCAATAAACGGACGAAGGGGGATTATGGTCTACGGCATCAACGACGATGAAGTCGGTGATGTAGCCGCCGTCGGTGTCGGCGCTGTTGCTCGTCTTGTAGCCGATGTAAATGGTTTCACCGCCAGTGCCATAGTTCAGGCTATTGCTACACCAGGTGTAGCCGCTGTAGCCTGACTTGGCGTTTTGGGCTTCTTGTTCGGTCCCTCCGACGAGGACGACATCGGTGATGTACGATGGCCAATCGGCAGCCCATGCCGTCTGCGCGGTCATGGCAAGAATGACGATAGCTACAAGTGCTAAGTAATAACTCTTAATGGTCTGATAAAACTGCATAATCATGATTATTTATGGTTCTTTTTGCCGCGGCATCGTCCGATGGCACGACTTTCGGGTGCAAAGGTACGAAAAAGTGAGCACATAGCAATAAAAATAAACGTTTTTTTTTTGCTTTGTCGAGCGTAAGTACCTTCTTAAGACTCGTTTCACTCGAATAAGCGTCGCAAGCGCCGAGCGCGACGAAGTCAAAGGTACGAAAAAGTGAGCACATAGCACCTAAAATCCGCAACTATCATCCAATACACGATTAAGGGTAGATTTATGAGTCGTTAGTAGCAGCTTTCAGTAAAAAGCAACAGCACAACATCAATAT
>CADBHI010000023.1 GCA_902794405.1 uncultured Prevotellaceae bacterium | reverse complement strand
GGAAGCCCTGGCGGTGTGATCAAAGCTATTGTGCTTGATGGTACTGTAAAGCCTGTTACCGGCATTCTCTCTATGATTAATAATGGTGACGCTGAGGGTACTGATCTCTCAAGCTTCCCCGTTTCTTTCGATGGCCCAAACAATGGCGGTACTGCCAATGATAAGCCTGAAATCGTTGATGGTGGTGTTGATGGTAGCAAGTGCTTCAAGGTTGTTGCTCATACAAATCCTACAGAGACCTGGCACACGCAGTTCTATGTTTACTCTGACGAGGTGCTGCCAAAGGGCACTAAGTGGAAGCTGAACATGTCTATCAAGGGTGACCAACCCGCTAAGATTACTACCAGTGCACAGGCTGCACCCCGTACATGGAAAGGTGGTATGGGAATTGATGAAATTGGTGTTACAACCCAGTGGAAGAGCTATACTTGGACTGGTGAAATCGGTGTTGATGACTTCCAGAGCATCGCATTCGACCTGAACAATGGTGATGAAGAAGTACCAAATACTGATGGTACCGGTACTGTCATGGTAAGCCGTGGCTATACTTTCTATTTCGACAATATCGAATTCGGTATCGACCTGGGCGAAAGCAACCCGATGAACGACTTGGTTTGTGATTTCGGTGCTGACGTTATCCGTGTTAACCTCTCTGAAAATACAAATATAAAGGAACTGGTGACTGCTGCTGGTGGCAAGACCTTGGTATTCCCGAATGACTGTGCTAAAGTAACTCTGAATGGTAAGGAGATTGAGCTGGTATCTGTCGAGGGCCGCCCCGACGGTAACCTCTATTTCTTCATGCTTGAGGATGAGGCATACGAGAAGGATGAGGTGACTGTTGCCTTCAAGAATCCTGAGGATGCTGAGCATAAGATACTCTTCACTGCCGGTAAGTGGGAAGGAGAGGCTATGCCTGAGTTCAGTGGCCTGACCTGTACATACGCTGATGACTTGCTTGAAGGTGATATCTTCTCTTATCTGTGGGCTGCTCCTCAGCTGACTGCTGCAGAGCCCGAAGCTGGTTCATTCACTCTTGATGGCAATCTGAAGGAGTTCAAGGTGACTTTCAACCAGAAGGTTGAGGTGAAGAGTATTGTTGCTACACTTGGTAGCGAGAAGCTCACTGCTTCTGCTGCTGAGGAGAAATCTATGGAGGTGACACTGACTCGTACCGGTAGTGATGAGCTGTCTGGCGTGAAGACGTTGATCATCTCGGAGGCTAACGGTGAGAAGAAGAGCATTGAATCAAAGGATGAGATTATTGAGGTGAAGTTTAGCTTTGGCCCGATGTCAACAGATTCCAAACCTGAGACTATTATGACCGACGGCTTTGCTGATGCAGAGGGTAACTCTGTTCCTGCAGCTTGGGTTGTTAATAGCGATGAGGAAGAGAGAACTGACGCTACAGGTTTAGGTTCTGGTTGCCGTGTTATTCAGGGCGGTGCCAACCAAGGTCAGGGCTTTACTAATGCTATTCTCTATATGTGTTCTCGTGGTGGTGGCGGTGAAGAGCCGGGTCATGCTATCTATGGTATGAATGAGGAGAATAAGCTCCACCTGACTGCTCGTGAATATACGCTGACTGCTGAGGCTGCTCGCTGGGATGAGCCTGGCACGGAGCGCCAGCTGATTGCTCAGATTTGCACTGAGGAAGGTGACATTATTGCTGAAGGTTCTGTACCTGTAACTGCTGTTTATAAGACATCTACTGAGTCTACTAAGCTGGAGCTGAAGTTCCAGATTACTGAAGAGGGTGACTACCTGATTAAGTTCCTCCCCCGTACGCTGGCTGGCAATCCCGGTGGTTATGGCGATGCTCTGGCTCTGGGTAATGTAAAGCTTGAGTTTATCCCTGACGTGATGGGTATTGTTGAGACTGAGGCTTTGGCTGCTGCTCTGCAGAAGGCTAAGGAGACTCGTGACAACAACACTGACGAGCGCTACGATGGTGCTGCTTTCACTGCTCTTGACAACAAGATCAAGGAGTATGATGGTAAGAAGATGACAGCTCCCTCTGCTTTCAACAATGCTGTTACTGAACTCAATACTGCATCAACGAATATGTCTGACCATCGCAAGAATTGCGATACCTATGATCCTCTGCCCGCACAGGCCTTTGATATTGTTGAAGCTAATGCAGAAAAGATTTTCGCAACTACAGAACTCTATTCTAATCTCGTGAAGATTGCTGACAAGTACGCTGTGAAGAAGACTGAGAAGGAATTTGACGAGGAAACCGGTGAGGAACTCGATGTCGTGATAGTTGAGCCGAAACTTATTAAGGACGACGCTGAATTGAAGACTGCCATTGATGAGCTGAACGGTATTATTACCTCTACTAAGAACATGTTTACTGAGGGTCGTTCTACGATCTGGAGTTCTTGGGAAGCCAACAAGCCTGGTTCTGGTTACTGCGTACTGTTGGAGCGTATCCGTCGCGGTGTGGAAGTTCTGAAGGCTTTGGGTGTTGACGAGAGCGAGGAAATCTTCCAGATTGCTGGTAACGCTTTAAGTGATGACGATGCTGTTGTTGAACTTATTAAGAACCGTGTGCGTCTGGAGATGTTTGGTAAGCTGAAGAATGCTGACAACAATATGTTTGAGGAGACTGTTGACGAGTCTACTGGGGAAACTGTTTCTCCGAGCTATGACTTCTCGATCTTTGTGAAGAACCCCAACATTTATGCTTTGGATAAGTCTACAGGTGCTACCCCAGAGAATGTTCCTGGCTGGACAATTCCTACAGATGGTAAGCCCGGTCTGTATGACAACTGGACTGACAGAGGTTTGAAGAATATTCCGCAGGATGTGGCATTCAGCACTTGGAAGACTTCTACCCGCATGGAGCAGACTGTTACTGACCTGCCCGCTGGTGTTTATACTGTTAAGTTTGGTGCTGGTAGCTGGAACGGTGCTTCTGACTGGCTCGAGGGTGGCTTCTGCTATGTGAAGACTTCTGATACTCCTGCCGTTGGAGAGGAAGAGGAGGAAGACCTCGATGTGAACTTCGCTGGCTACTCACTCTTCGAGGAGGGTCAGGTCGGTCCCGATGCAACCGATAATCACGAGATTACTGATATTCTCGTAACTGATGGCAAGCTGACCTTCGGTGTTAACATTGGTGGAAACGACCAGGCATTCTTCAACGAGGTTACACTTCTTCTGACCGCTCCTGCTGCAGGTTTCGACTACGGCAAGGCTTATGAGACTGTACTCACTGGTGTTGACGGTGCCAAGGCTGCTGCCAAGGTTCGCGCTATCGAGATTTACGACCTGAATGGTAAGCGTATTCCTGCAGCCAAGAAGGGTGTTGTCATCGTGAAGAAGATCATGAGCGATGGCTCAGTGAAGGTCGAAAAGGCTATCAAGTAGTATATTGAGACGTATTTATATCGTTTCTGAAACGAACGGCGAGCATTTTGCTCGCCGTTTTTTTGTACCTTTGCACCGTTAAAACCCAATAAAACTATAAAGCATGAAAAAATACGTTATTCTTTTTGTAGTTGCGCTGTTGTCTGCTGTCCAGTCGCTGACGGCTCAGGAGCGCCGCCCTATTGACTCGCAACACCCCCTGTGGTTCATCCATGTTGACGTATGGTACAAGGCTGACCCGCAGAAGATTATCGACCTGATTCCTGAGGACATCCGTCCTTACGTCTGTCTGAACCTGTCACTGTCGTGCCAGTATGATAAGACCAAGAACCAGTACAAGATGCCTCACTATGCTTTCCAGACTTATAAGTCATGGGGTACTGTGTGCCAGCAGAACGGAATGTACTTCAGCTGTCAGCCGGCTTCCGGTGGTCATACCCATATTCAGGATGATGACTTGGTGACGTTCGAATACTTCTTTAAGAAGTTCCCCAACTTCTTGGGATGGAACTATGCCGAACAGTTCTGGGGCTTCGACGAGGCTGGCGACAAGAGTTCATCAACCCAGACCTCACGTTGGGCGCTGTTTGCCAAGTTAGTAGAGATGTCTCATCAGTATGGTGGTTTCCTGACTGTATCGTTCTGCGGTAACATCTGGAGCCATCCGCTGAATCCCATCGGTGAACTGAAGAGAAACAAAAATCTCTTGGAAGCCTGCAAGAAATATCCTGATGCAATGTTGTTCCTCTATAAGTACACCACCAGCTCATGTTTCTATAACAATGAGAGTGTCAGCTGGGGACCCTTTGTCTCGGGACTGGCGAAAAGCTATGGTGTACGCTACGACAATTGTGGTTGGAACGGTGCCGTCGACGATATACTCGGCTCAAACCACGGCAAGAAATATCCTGCTGCAGCTGGTATCGGAACGGTTATGGAACAGATGTGTGTCAATGGCGGTGCTGTTTGGGACGGCCCTGAGCTGACTTGGAGTCAAGAGTGCTTCCATGAAGTAGGGCAGTCGGATGCCAGTGGCTACAAACGTCGTAACTGGGAGCGCTTCCCCAATCTGAACGGTGTATGGATAGATATGTTCCGCAAGATGCTTGATGGTACGATGTACATCCCTACCCGTGAAGAAGTTGTTGCCAAGACCAAGGTGGTCATCATCAATGATGTCACATCAGGTAGTGACGAAGACAAATACGCTACGTGGGGCGACCTCTATAACGGTCTTTACAAGCAGACAGACCCCTTCAACCGTGGTGATGGCCAGTGGATGAATAACTATTGCTACTTCAAGTCGACGGGTCGATATGGTGCAATCCCCATGGTAACAGGACTCTATGACGATGCTGCCAAGCAGATATCCTTACAAGTGCAGAAGTCGAAGCGTAGTTCGCAATTAGGTGCTCAGACCAAGAAGGTGAATACCTTTAAGGAGCTGTATCCTGAAGTGTCGACTGGCGACCTCTATGTCAACCGTTACCAGAACCAGTTAGTGACATACACGCCCTATACCTATTTAAATAAGAAGACCCGTGCTTCTGCCGTCATTCCCCTGCAGTATAATACCTGCGAGACCATGGAACTGAGCTACGACAAGTTGTCGAGCGGCGTAATTCGTGAGTATGCCGACAGCATTGTGTTCTATCTGAACAACTACCGTACCGACTCCACTGCGCTACGTTCGGATACCATCCTGTTACGCGGTGTCAAGGGTGAGCCAACCTACCAGTTGTCTAAGCATTCCACCGCCAAGGGCAATACCAGTGTCAAGGAGGAGTACGATGCCGAGGCTGGCAACTATAAACTGACGGTGAAACATTGCGGTGCCCTTGACCTGATTGTCAAGTGTAGCGGTAGTGCTGACCGTTCTGCCGTAGAGGCTCCGAAAGCCATCCTGCCGCTGGGACTGCCCAAGATGCCTGCGCTCTATCGTGGTCCTATCATCATTGAAGCTGAGGACATGGACTTCAAGAGTGTGAAGAGCTGTTGCACCGATCCGTTTAACTGGTATCCTAACGTTATTGGACATGCCGGTAATGGTTTTGTCGATATGGGTACCAGTAAGACTGGGGCTTTGCGCCATCAGCTGAACCTGCTGGCCGGACAGGAGGGCAACTATTCCATTCAAGTGAGGTATACCTGTTCGTCGAAGTCTGGCGACATCAGTGTTTCCGTCAATGGTACGAAACAGACCGTCACATGTGAGAAGACCAATACTAACGAGTGGCGCTATGCAACGGTGAAGGGTGAGCTGAAGGAAGGTAAGAATACCTTGATCGTCACCAATACTGGTGGCCTTAGCATGTATATTGACCAGGTCATCTATCAGCCTGACGATGTCGCACCATTGAGTTATTTCGTGGAGGTTCGCGATGGCAAGAACGGTACCGTGATACCCGACAAGACAGAGGCTGCCGAGGGAGAACTCATTACGCTGACCGTCAAGCCCGAAGAAGGTTTCAAACTGAAAGAACTACGTTTGGTGAATTCAGTATTCTATACCTTGGAGAAAACCATTGCCGTCAATGAACAGGGCGATGTTACTTTCGAAATGCCAAATGACAATGTGACCTTGATGCCTGTATTCACCGATGCCAACGCTATTTATAAGCTTGACTTTACCAACGTGGTGAATGGTGCATTCCCCGAAGGCTGGCGTACGACCGATGGTAATGATGTGCGAAATTATCCCACCAATAATGGTAGCGGATCCCGCACCATGTCTGGTTTCTCGGGTTATCAAGGCAAAGGCCTCTACTGGCGTAACACGAGTGCTGAGTATGGTCGTCAGAGTGCCTACTTATTGAAGCTTCAGCCTGGTGACTATAAGTTGGATTATGTGATGGCAGCCTGGAAGAGCACTCCTAAATACAAGGTTTCTGTCCTCGACGCTTCAAGCGGAAGTGCTATCGCCACATCGGAAGTTCTTACCGCAACGCCTAATGCCAATGGCAACCAGTCGGCTAATCTCTCGTCGGCCAAGAACCAGACATTATTGTTCACTGTGAGTAAGCAGGGTAACTACGTCATTAAGTTCACTGACGAAACAAGTGGTACCGGCATGCATGAGTTCCTGTTGTTGGAGTGTCGTGTCAGCCCTGCCACCACGACGGGAATCGACGGAATAACGTTAGGCAATGCTACCGAGGGACTCTATGACCTGAACGGCCGTCGTGTGGACAACGATGCCAAGGGTGTTCTTATCCTCCGTTCTGCTGACGGAACAACACGTAAAATCATTAGAAAGTAATACAGAAGATATGAAACATTACAAAAGCGCCATCTTGATGGCATTTGCAATGGTCGTGGCCAGTAGTGCCGTGGCCGAGGAGAAAACACTTCAGAGTCCTGACGGACGTATGTCGGTCACCATCAGCGACGAAGGCGGAAAGCCCGTCTATCAGATTAGCCGCGGCGACGTTACGTTCTTAGAGAAATCGCCGTTGGGCGTGAAACTCAACTTCATTGACATGACCGAAGGCCTGACAATGAAGGCCTGCGACGTTCGTGACGTGAAGGACGAGTACGACCTGAAGACCACAAAGCAGAGTCACATCACCTACGAGGCCACCGAGGGTGTTTGCCAGTTTGATAAGGGCGGCTATCGCATGGACATCATCTTCCGCGTCTCCAACCGCGACGTGGCCTATCGTTATAAGTTCTATCCGAAGAAGGGCCGTGGTGGCGAGACACTGGTGGCCGTCGTCGAGAGCGAGGCCAGCGGCTTCGTGCTGCCCGAGGGTACCACGACGTTCCTTTGTCCGCAGTCGAAGCCGATGGGTGGCTTTGCGCGTACCTCTCCTTCTTATGAGACCAGCTATACGCTCGACGAGCCGGTGGGCAAGAACGGCTGGGGCGAGGGCTACTCCTTCCCCTGCCTCTTCAAGGTGCCGTCTGTTGCGACTAAGTCGCAACCTACTGGACAGGGCTGGGTGCTGATTTCGGAGACTGGGACGGATGGTGGTTACGTGGCTTGCCGCCTGCTGAACGACGGCGGTGCCAAGTATAAGATTGGCTTCCCGCAACAGGGCGAGATGAACGGCGTTGGCTCTACTACGCCTGCCGTCCAGCTGCCCAGCGAGACCCCTTGGCGTACCATCACCTGTGGCGAGACCCTGCAGAATATTGTGGAGACTACCGTTGCCAACGACCTCGTACAGCCAAAGTACAAGGCTTCTAAGGACTACACCTACGGCAAGGGGTCATGGTCGTGGATTATCGGCATGGACTCCAGCTGCAACTTTGACGAACAGAAGCGCTATATCGACTTCTCGGCAGCCATGGGCTGGCGCTCGGTGCTCATCGACGCCCTCTGGGACAAGCAGATTGGTTATGAGCGCATGGCTGAGCTGGCCCGCTATGCCAAGTCGAAGGGCGTGGGGCTGTTCCTGTGGTACAACTCCAACGGACGATGGAACGATGCACCGCAGTCGCCGCTCAACAAGATGGACCGTTCGTCGGCCCGTCGTCAGGAGATGGCCTGGATGCAGAAGAACGGCATCCTGGGCATCAAGGTCGACTTCTTCGGTGGCGACAAGCAGCAGATGATGCAGCTCTACGAGGACATCCTGACCGATGCCAACGACTTTGGCATCCAGTGTATCTTCCACGGCTGTACGCTGCCTCGCGGCTGGGAGCGCATGTATCCTAACTACGTAGCCAGTGAGGCTGTGCTCGCCAGTGAGAACCTGCACTTCGGACAGGGCGCCTGCGATGCCGAGGCCTTCAACGGCTGTATCCATCCCTTCATCCGCAATACTGTCGGCTCGATGGACTTCGGCGGCTCCACGCTCAACAAGTTCTACAATGCCGACAACCAGCATGGCACCGTCCGCCGCACCAGCGATGTGTATGCATTGGCTACCGCCGTGCTGTTCCAGTCGAGTGTGCAGCACTTCGCCATGGCTCCCAATAACCTGACCGACGCCCCTGCCTGGGCTGTCGACTTCATGAAGGCTGTGCCGACGACGTGGGACGAGGTTAAGTTTATCGACGGCTATCCCGGTAAGTATGTTATCCTGGCACGCCGTTGCGGTGACAAGTGGTTCGTCGTGGGTATTAATGCCGACAAGCAGCCTCTGAAGACCACCGTCACCCTGCCCATGTTCCAGAAGGACACCCAGCTCACCGTCTATAGCGACGATGCTCAGCTGCAGGGTGCTGTGAAGCAAGTGAAGCAGAACAAGAAGCAACAACTGACGGTGGTCATCCCGACAAATGGCGGCCTCGTCATCAACAACTAAACCAATATGAAAAAGATATTATTTGCTACCGCAATGGCCGCTGCCTTACAGGCCTCGGCTCAGAATCCCTTCGTGCAGACTTGGTTCACGAGCGACCCCGCTCCGATGGTACACGATGGAACGATGTATGTCTATACCGGCCACGACGAGGATGGTGCCGACTTCTTCTGGATGCAGGAGTGGCGTGTCTATTCGACGAAGGATATGGTTAACTGGCAGGACCACGGCTCACCTCTGGCTCTCGAGAGCTTCTCCTGGGCCGACGACCGTGCGTGGGCTTCGCAGACCATCGAACGTAACGGTAAGTTCTATTGGTATATCTGTGCCCACAGTCGCCTGTCGAAGGGTATGGCCATTGGCGTTGCTGTCAGTGACTCGCCTACAGGCCCCTTCCGTGATGCCATCGGCAAGCCGCTCTATGAGAATGGCTCTTGGGATCACATCGACCCGACGGTGATGATTGATGATGACGGTCTGGCATGGCTCTATTGGGGCAATCCCCGCATCTATTGCGTGAAGTTGAAGGAGGACATGATCAGCCTCGATGGCGAAGTGTTCAATCTGGAGATGACCGAGGAAGGTTTCGGTGCGCCCGATGCGTCGAAGCGCGACAGAAACAAGAAGTATAAGGATGTCTATACGGAAGGCCCATGGATCATGAAGAAGCCACAGATGGCTAATGCTAATGCCAAGAAGGGTCAGTCGGCCAAGGGCTACTACCTGCTCTATGCGGCAGGTGGCGTGCCCGAGCATCTGGCTTATTCGGAGGCTCCTACGCCTACAGGTCCTTGGACTTACAAGGGAACTATCATGCCGGAAGGTGGCACAGGCTCGTTCACGAACCACTGCGGTTACGAGCATTTCAAGGGTCACGATTTCTTCTTCTATCACACCGGCAAACTGCCCGGTGGTGGCGGTTTTGGCCGTAGCGTGGCTGTAGAGGAATTCAAGTTCAACGCCGATGGTAGCTTCCCAACCATCTTGCCAACTGACAAAGGTGTGAATCCCGTGGCCGAGTTCGACCCCTTCCGCAAGGTTGAGGCCGAGACAATGGCTTTCTCGAAGGGTATCAAGACCGAACAGAACGACCAGGTGGGTGTCTATGTCACCGACATTCACAATGGTGACTATATCAAGCTTCAGAACGTGGGCTTTGGCAAAAAGGTGCCACGCACATTCAAAGCTCGTGTTGCCAGCGGCTTACGTGGCGGACAGATTGAAATTCGCCTCGACAGCTTGAAGGGACGTCTCTTAGGTAAGGTCGAAGTCCCTGGTACTGGTGGCTGGGAGCAGTGGCAGACCATCAATCTCGATCTGGATTACTCTACTATCAAAGACATAGACGCACCTACACGTACCATTTCGGGGCTCGACCTGCCGGCTACGGCCGACATGTACTTTGTCTTCACTGGCCGTAAGGGGCCGAAGCTCTTCAACTTCGACTGGTGGGAAATGCAGGGACTGGAGCAAGTGAACATGCCGCTCTTCCAGACCAAGTACACGGCCGATCCTTCGCCGATGGTCGTTGGTGACACCTTATTCTTATATACGTCGCACGACGCCTCGCCCGAGGACATTCCCGATCCAAATGAGCGCAATTCGGCCGGCTTCTTTATGTACGACTGGCTGTTGTGGTCGACTACTGACATGGTGAACTGGACCGAGCATGGTGCTGTGGCTTCGCTGAAGGAGTTCTCTTGGCGTTCACGTGATAACGGCGCCTGGGCTATCCAGACCGTTGAGCGCAATGGCAAGTACTATCTCTATGCACCACTGCATGGTCACGGCATCGGTGTACTCGTTGCCGACTCGCCCTACGGTCCATTTAAAGATCCCCTCGGCCAGCCGCTGGTCTGGCAGAAGGAACACTGGGACGACATCGATCCCACCGTATATACCGATGACGACGGTCAGGCTTATATGTATTGGGGCAACCCTCATGTCTATTATACCAAGTTGAACACCGACATGGTTTCAACCCAAGGCGATATCTATGTGCTGAATCCTAAGGACGGTGTAATGCGTCCCGTCAAAGAGGAAGGTTCCAAGATCAACCTCCGCGCACCATGGAGCGAGAAGGCCACCTGGACGGTGAAGAACTATCAGGAAGGCCCTTGGCTTTACAAACGTAACGGAAAGTATTACCTCAGCTATGCTACCACTTGCTGTCCCGAAGCCCTCGGCTACGCCATGAGCGATTCACCCACAGGTCCGTGGGAGTGGAAAAACTACATCATGAGTCCCACGCAGCGTGACCGTGGCAACCATCCCGGCATCTGCGACTTTAAGGGACATAGCTATGTCTTTGGTCAGAACTACGACTTGATGCATTTGGAGACTTTCGTACACCATGAGCGTCGCTCGGTGTCGGCACAGGAGATTACCTACAATGCCGACGGTACCATACAGGAGATTCCCTACTGGCTCGACCAGCAGCCAATGAAGCAGTTGCAGTGGCTTAACCCCTACCGTCGTGTCGAGGCCGAAACCATGAACTGGGGCTTCGGACTGAAGTCGGCCAAGATGGGTATCGAGAACACCGGCGTCGTCAAGGATATGCCTGAGTCTACGGGTAAGCGCAACATGTACATCTTCGACCTCAACGATGGCGAGTATATCCGCCTGCGTGGCGTTGACTTTGGCGACAAAGGTGCCAAGTCGTTTGCCATCAATGCCGCTGCCGCTGGTTCTGCTAACGTAGTGTTGCGTCTCGACAGTCAGGACGGCCCCGTCATCGGCACCGCAGTCATCGGTAGCACTGGATCTGTCGACAAGTACAAGTCGTTCAGCGCCAAGGTCCAGGGCGCCACTGGTGTTCACGACCTGTACCTCTGCTTCGACAAAACGCAGGTATCTATAAAACAACTAAATTTATGAAATTCAACTATTTAACCGCTATGCTGGCAGGCCTGCTACTCGCCTTGCCATGCACGATGGCAGCCCAAAAGAAGGCTGCTAAAAAGAAGGCTACCACAGAGAAGGTAGCCGATCCCGATCCTAACTTTTATATTTTCCTCTGTTTCGGACAGTCGAATATGGAAGGTAATGCCCGTCCTGAGGCCGTCGACTTGAAGAGTCCTGGTCCCCGCTTCCTGCTGATGCCCGCCGTCGACTTCCCCGAAGTCGGCGAACGCCCTGCCCGTAAGATGGGTGAGTGGTGCGAGGCTTCGGCTCCCCTCTGCCGTGCCAATACGGGTCTGACACCTGCCGACTGGTTTGGCCGTACGATGGTGGCCTCCACGCCCGACCATATCCGTATCGGTGTCATCCACGTAGCTATCGGCGGTATCGACATCAAGGGTTTCCTGCCCGACAGTATTAAGGACTACGCTGAAAAGAAAGCTCCCGGCTGGATGAAGGGTATGCTGGCCGCCTACGACAACAACCCCTACGAGCGAGACCAATACCGGCGACCCCAAGTGGGCTGGTATGGTGAAGCAGGTGTACGAGAACCTCTGTGGTGACCTGCAGCTGAAGCCCGAGGAGGTGAACCTTTACGTAGGTAACATTGTTCAGGCCGGTGGTAAAGGTGTCTGCATCGGTTGCAAGAAGCAGATTGATGAACTGCCCCAGACCATTCATACCTGTCAGGTGATTTCTTCTGACGACTGCTCTAACGGTCCTGACCGCCTGCACTTCGACGCCGCCGGCTATCGCGAGTTGGGTTGCCGCTATGGTGAAGCCGTTGCTCGTCACCTCGGCTTTGAGCCCAAGCGTCCGGCAAACATGCCAGTAGCCATTAAGAAAATTGATATACCTGCCGATGCCGTTACCGTAGAGAATGCCATCCCCGGCAACGAGTTCCCGAAGATTGACAAGCAGCGTCGTGCCTACTTCCGCATCAATGCGCCGCAGGCCAAGAAGGTGGTGGTCGACATCTGCAGCAAGAAGTACGACATGGAGCCTGATGGTAAAGGAAACTTTATGGCAGTCACCGATCCGCTGCCTGTGGGCTTCCATTACTATTTCATGAACATCGACGGTGTCAACTTCATCGATCCCGCCTCTGAGACCTATTTTGGTTGTAACCGTGAGTGTGGCGGCCTCGAGGTGCCCGAGGGACCCGAGGGCGACTACTACCGTCCGCAGCAGGGTATTGCCCACGGCAGCGTTCGCAGCATCTACTACCATAGTCCCAACTCTAAGTTTGGTGAGTGGCGTCATGCCCTGGTCTATACGCCTGCCGAGTATGACGTGGCTAAGAACGCCAAGAAACGTTATCCTGTGCTCTACCTGCAGCATGGCATGGGCGAGGGTGAAACCAGCTGGGCTCTCCAGGGTAAGATGCAGCATATCATGGACAACGCCATCGCCAGTGGCGAGGCCGTTCCGATGCTGGTGGTGATGGAGAGCGGCGACATCAAGCAGCCCTTTGGCGGTGGCAACAACAGTGCCGGACGTTCGGAGTATGGTGCCTCGTTCTATCCCGTCCTGCTGAACGACCTCATCCCCTATATCGACCAGAACTTCCGCACCAAGAGCGACCGCGAGAACCGCGCTATGGCCGGACTGTCATGGGGTGGCCATCAGACGTTTGACGTAGTACTCCAGAACCTCGATAAGTTCGCTTGGCTTGGCACATTCAGTGGTGCTATCTTTGGCCTCGATGTGAAGACCGCCTACAATGGTGTCTTTGCCAACGCCGATGAGTTCAACAAGAAGATCCATTACATGTATATGAACTGGGGTTCTGAGGACTTTATCAAGAGTCAGCCCATCGTCGACAGCCTGCGCGACTTGGGCATCAAGGTCGATTCATCCGTTTCTGAGGGAACTGGCCACGAGTTCCTCACATGGCGCCGTGGTCTCCATGAATTTATTCCACATCTGTTCAAGTGATAACAAAAAAACGCTAAAAAAGTGTAATAATGCGGTAACAATAGGCTGAATTACACTACTATTTTGTAACTTTGCAGTTCAAAAATCTGTCAGAGCGCTGTCAGGTTTTGAACTGCAAAGTTTGTATATGTATATTTAAGCTTAGATAAAATTATGAAGAAAGGAATTGTTTTGATGGTAGCTGCCTCTGCTTTGCTGCTTGTTTCATGTGGTAAGAGTGGTGGTGGACGACCGACATTTGGAGACAATGAGTACCCGGTTTTGACTGTTGGTACTCAGAGTGCTGCTTCGCAGGCTACCTATCCTGCCTCCATCAAGGGTGTGCAGGATGTACAGATTAGCCCCAAGGTGCAGGGCTTTATTATTCAGATTAACGTGAAGGAAGGTCAGACGGTAGGTGCCGGACAGGTACTCTTCGTCCTTGACAATGCCACGTATCAGGCGCAGGTGCGCCAGATGGAGGCTGCCGTGAACACGGCCCAGGCTGCTTGCAACACTTCGAAGCTCTCGTATGAGAACTCCCAGAAACTGTATGAGAACAAGGTCATCGGTGACTTCGAGCTGCAGTCGGCCACCAACGCCTATGAGAGTGCGAAGGCCCAGCTGGCTCAGGCACAGGCCGGTCTCGCTTCTGCCAAGGAGACGCTGAGCTTCTGCTATGTGAAGAGTCCTGCTGCAGGTGTTGTGGGTACGCTGCCTCTGAAGGTAGGTGCGCTCGTCAATACAGCCTCGGTGCTGACTACTGTTTCGAACAACTCATCGATGGAGGTATATTTCTCGATGACAGAGAAGGATGCTCTGGAAATGTCGAAGAGTGGCGAGGGTCTGCAGAAGCTGCCTGCCGTAAAGTTGAAGCTGGCTGACGGTACGATTTACGGCCATGACGGTAAGGTGACGAAGATGAGTGGCGTGATTGATGCCGCTACTGGTACAGTACAGATGATTGCCGTATTCCCCAACCCCGAGAAGTTACTGAAGAGCGGCGGAAGCGGTTCTATCGTTATTCCTCATGACAATGCTTCGGCCATTGTCATTCCGCAGTCGTGTGTGTCGGAGGTGCAGAACAAGAAGTTTGTTTACACCGTGGGTAAAGATAATAAGGTGAAGTACACCGAGATTAAGGTATCTCCTCAAGACGATGGTGTCAACTATGTTGTTACCGACGGACTGAAGGTGGGCGATAAATACGTTACCAACGGCATTACAAAGTTGAACGACGGTATGGAGATTGTACAGATTACTCCCGAGCGTTACCAACAGAAGATTAAGGAACAGGCAAAGGCAATGAGCGCTGGCGACATTGTTAATGCGATGAAGAAATAAGCTATGACATTTACAAACTTTATCAAACGCCCGGTACTGTCGACGGTGATTTCTATCCTCATCGTCCTGCTGGGTTTCATCGGACTGGTGTCGCTGCCTATTGAGCAGTACCCCAACATAGCGCCTCCTACCGTTGCTGTTTGGACGAGCTATCCCGGTGCAGATGCTGAGACGGTGAAGAACTCGGTCATCACGCCGCTGGAAGAGAGTATCAACGGTGTGGAAGGTATGGACTATATCTCATCAACGGCTGGTGCTGGCTCTGCACAGATCAGTGTGCTGTTCCGTCAGGGCATGAATGCCGATATGTGTGCTGTGAACGTACAAAACCGCGTTCAGCAGGCTCTGGCACTGTTACCAGCTGAGGTGACACGTATTGGTGTAACGGTTACAAAGCGTCAGACTTCACAGGTGTTGATGTTCACGCTGACCTCTGATGGCCGTTATGACGATGAGTTCCTGACGAACTATAACAATATCAACATCATCCCTGCCATCAAGCGTATCCAGGGTGTGGGTGATGTGCAGTCCCCAGGTTTGAAGACCTACTCCATGCGTATCTGGCTGAAGCCTGATGTGATGAAACAGTACAACCTGATGCCATCTGACATCTCGAACGTGCTGGCTGAACAGAACATTGAGGCAGCTCCAGGCTCATTCGGTCAGGAATCAAATGTTGCCTACGAATATGCCATGCGCTATACAGGTCGTCTGAAGACGGCTGAAGAGTTCGGCAATATCATCATTTCCAATGATGCCAACGGACAGACATTGAAGCTGAAGGATGTTGCCAAGATTGAGTTAGGCGGACAGCAGTATAGCGTCTCGATGAGAAACAACAACCTGCCGTCTGTATTAGGTATGGTGCAGCAGATTGCCGGCTCTAACGCCAACGAGATTGCTAAGCAGGTGAAGGCCGAGCTGGAAGACCAGGCCAAGCTATTCCCGCCGGGCATGACCTATAAGATCAACTACGATGTGACGGAGTTCCTGTATGCTTCTATCGAGGAAGTGGTGTTCACGCTGCTGTTCACGCTGGTGCTGGTGTTCATCGTCATCTACGTGTTCCTTCAGGACTGGCGTTCGACGCTCATCCCGCTCATCGCCGTTCCTGTATCGCTTATCGGTACGTTCTTCTTCCTGAGCATCTTCGGCTTCTCTATTAACCTGCTGACGCTGTCGGCCTTGCTGTTGGCTATTGCCATTGTGGTGGACGATGCCATTGTGGTGGTGGAGGCCGTGCATGCCAAGTTAGACCAAGGCTATAAGTCAACACTGACGGCCTCGATCGATGCCATGAACGAAATCTCGGGTGCCATCATCTCTATCACCTTGGTGATGGCTTCGGTGTTCATCCCCGTATCATTTATCGGAGGAACATCTGGTTCGTTCTATCGTGAGTTTGGTGTGACGATGGCTGTCAGTATCTTTATTTCGGCATTGAACGCCTTGACGCTGTCTCCCGCCCTGTGTGCCATCTTCTTGAAACCGCACGACAAGGACGGTCATGAGAAGAAGATGAGTCGCATAGACCGTTTCCACATGGCTTTTAATACAGCCTATGATAAGGTGTTAGGAAAGTATAAGGGACGTGTAGAGAAGTTGGTACGTAAGCCTGTCGCCGTGCTTGTGACGGTGATAATAGGTATTGCTGTGCTGGCTACGACCATGCTGACTACGAAGACAGGACTGGTACCCGATGAGGATACTGGAACTATCTTCTGTACGTTGACCATGCCGCCAGCTACCTCAGTGGCTCGTACACGTCAGATTATCGACGAGGTGGACTCTATTCTGGCTGCTGACCCCGCTATCCAGAGCCGTGAGCAGATTCAGGGTTATAACTTCATTGCCGGTTCTGGTTCCGATCAGGCTACCTTCATCATCAAGTTGAAGCCGTTCTCAGAGCGCCAGAAGGGATTCTGGTGGAAGCTTTCCGGACTGTGGCAGGGTGATGGTATCTACCGTTTCTTCCTGAACCCCTTGGAGTCTACAGGTGTTATCGCTCAGATATTCATCAAGACAGCCCATATCAAGGATGCCTCAATTCTGGCCTTTGCACCGCCTATGATTCCTGGCTTCTCAGCCAACAGTGGTGTGTCTATTGTGATGCAGGACCGTACGGGTGGTAGCTTGACCAGATTCTATGAAGTTGTCAAGGACTATATCGCCGAATTGAATAAGCGTCCTGAGTTCCAGATGGCTCAGACCAGTTACAACCCCAATTATCCGCAGTACATGTTGCATGTGGATGTGGCCAAGTGTAAGCAGGCAGGTATATCACCCTCGACGGTGCTCACCACGTTGCAAGGTTACTATGGTGGACTGTATGCCTCGAACTTCAATGCATACGGTAAGTTGTACCGTGTGATGATACAAGCTTCGCCTGAAACCCGTATGACCTCGGAATCGTTGAACAGCGTCTATGTACGTACGCCGAAGGGCATGTCGCCAGTTGGGGAGTTCTGTCACATGGAGCGTGTCTATGGTCCTGCTAACATCAACCGATTCAACCTGTTTACGTCTATTAACGTGACGGCAACGGTGGCCAGCGGCTATTCTACAGGTGAGGCCATCAAGGCTGCCCAGCAGGTTGCTGCTGACATGTTGCCTGCAGGTTACAGCTACGACTATCAGGGTCTGACACGTGAGGAGGCCAAGGCCTCAAACACTACAGCAGTCATCTTCGTGCTCTGCTTGATTTTCATCTATCTGATTCTGTCTGCACAGTACGAATCCTATATCCTGCCGTTGTCCGTAGTGCTGTCTGTGCCCTTCGGATTGGCCGGCTGCTTCCTGTTCACGATGATCTTCGGCCATGCCAATGACATTTACATGCAGATTTCTCTGATTATGTTGATTGGTCTGTTGGCAAAGAACGCCATCCTGATTGTGCAGTTTGCCTTGGAGCGTCGCCGCTTGGGTATGGCTATCTCATGGTCAGCCGTGCTTGGTGCTGCTGCCCGTCTGCGTCCTATCCTTATGACGTCATTGGCTATGATTATCGGTCTGCTGCCACTGATGTTTGCCTCAGGTGTAGGTAAGAACGGTAACCAAACCCTTGGTGCTGCCGCTGTCGGCGGTATGTTGATTGGTACACTCTGTCAGATTTTCGTCGTACCTACGCTGTTCACCCTCTTCCAGACTTTACAGGAGAAGATAACTCCGATTAAGTTCGAGGAGGAAGAGAATGAGGATGTGGCTACCGAGATTTCACAGTATGCACATAGACCTGTAGATTATGAACTTGAGAAGTAAAAAAGCCCACCCAAGCCCTCCCCAAGGGAGGGATGTTTAGAATGACATACGATTATGAAAACATTAAGATTAAAACGATTATTTGGCTGTATGACTAATCACAAGCCCCTCCCTTGGGGAGGGGTGGGGGTGGGCTTGCTCCTGCTCTCTTTGTCGAGCTGCGGCCTTTACAACAAATATGACCGCCCTGATGTGGTGACCGACGACATTGTCCGTGACCCTGTGGCACAGAATGGTGCACTGCAGTCGACTGACACAACGTCGTTCGGCAATCTGCCTTGGCGTGAGCTGTTCACTGACCCGCAGTTGCGGTTGCTGATTGAACAGGGACTGGAGAAAAATCCCGATCTGCTGAATGCAGCGCTGAATGTACAGATGGTGAACGAGGCTCTAAAGTGTGCCCGGTTGGCTTTTCTGCCAAGTGTTGCCTTGACACCTCAGGGAACGATTTCTAAATTGATGACTGACCCTGCAGTGACAACCAAATCATATCAGTTGCCTATCAGCGCCTCTTGGAATGTTGACTTGTTCGGTAACTTGCTGAATGCCAAGCGTTCGGCACAGATGCAGCTCATCGCTACCAAGGATTACCAGACGGTGGTACAGTGCAATATCATTTCGGGTATTGCCAATCTCTATTACACTTTGCTGATGCTCGACCGTCAGGTGGAAATCGTCAATGACATGGAGCAATTGACGAAGGAAACGTGGGAAATGATGAAGTTTATGCACGAAAATCGTGTTGGTTATCGTTCTACTGCCGTTCAGAGTGCTGAGGCTGCCTACTATTCGGTTCAGGCTCAGAAAGTGGACTTGTTGCGTCAAACGCGTGAGACAGAGAATGCTCTTTCGCTGTTGATTGCTCAGCCTGCGCAGACTATCCAGCGCGGAAAACTGGCCGACCAGTCTTTGCCAACAACGTTTGCAACGGGTGTCAGCATCGAGCTATTGAATAATCGTGCTGACGTCCATTCAGCTGAAATGACTTTGGCCCAGTGTTTCTACGACGTGCAGCAGGCTCGTTCGCGCTTCTATCCCAGCATTACTATCACAGGAACTGGCGCCTTTACCAACAATAATGGTTTGGTGAATCCCGGCAAAC
This sequence comes from uncultured Prevotellaceae bacterium, assembly GCA_902794405.1. Taxonomy (GTDB): domain Bacteria; phylum Bacteroidota; class Bacteroidia; order Bacteroidales; family Bacteroidaceae; genus Prevotella. Next base: position 26,288 of record CADBHI010000023.1, on the reverse strand, counting down.
TGCTATTGTCGGCTGTGGGAAGCTTGGTACAGCCTATCTTCCAGCATGGACAGATTGTGGCTGGACTGAAAGTGGCCAAGATGCAGTATGAGCAGTCCTACAACAAATGGCAGAATGCGGTGCTTAAGGCAGCTAATGAGGTGTCGAATGCACTGGTTAGCTATAACTCGTCGGCCGAGAAGGGCGAGCTTGAATCCAAGCGTGTCGCTGTGTTGAAGCAGAATGTCGAGGACACGAAAAAGCTGATGAGTTCGTCATCGAACACGACTTATCTGGAAGTGATTTCTGCCCAGTCAAATCTTCTGAATGCCGAAATCTCGGAGGTGACCGATCAGTTCAATAAGATGCAAGCAGTCGTCAACCTCTATCTGGCTCTCGGCGGCGGTGCTAGGTAAGACCCACCCCTAACCCCTCCCTAGAGGGAGGGGAATGATTACCAATTTAAAGAAATATTTGATTATGAATAATGATAGCGATAGAATAGTAACCACTCCCCTCCATCATAGGGAGGGGCAGGGGGGAGGGTCTGAAATATCCCCCAAGGCCGAAATCAGCCCCAAGGCAAAAATCGGCAACAACTGTAAGATATTCCCCTTCGTGTACATCGAGGATGATGTGGAGATTGGTGATGGCTGTATCATCTTCCCCTTCGTCAGTATCTGTAACGGTACCCGCATGGGGAAATGTAATAAGGTGCATCAGGGCTCGGTTATCGGTGCCCTACCGCAGGATTTCGAGTTCCGTGGTGAGAAGTCGGAGTGCATCATTGGTGATGGCAATATCATCCGCGAGAATGTAGTCATCAACCGTGCTACTCACACAGGCGGCCAGACCGTCATCGGTAATGAAAATGTGCTGATGGAGGGTGCCCATATTTCTCACGATACGAAAGTAGGTAATCGCTGTGTGTTCGGCTATGGTACTAAGATTGCTGGCGACTGCGAAATTGAGGATAGTGTCATCTTCTCATCTTCAGTCATTGAGAACGCCAAGACTCGTGTTGGTAAAGGCTCAATGGTGCAGGCCGGTACCACTTTCTCCCGCGATATTCCCCCCTATATTGTAGCTACGAGGAAGAATACATACGGTGGCGTGAACTTCGCCGTAGGCCGTCAGCATGGTGTCGATGAAAAAACATTGAAGCACATTGCCAATGCTTATAGACTGGTATTCAATGGTGGAACGTCACTCTTCGATGCTGTCATCCAGATTGTTGACCAAGTTCCTGACAGCCCGGAAATCCGTCATATCGTTGAATTCCTTAAATCAACGAAGCTCGGTATTATCTCTAAAAGGTAATTATTAGGATAATCGTAAAACCAATGTCTCATTGTCATCAACGATGGCAGTGAGACATTAGTATTTAAAGGAGTGTCAGGATGCGTTTGGCATCTTCTTTTCCCTCCGCAGCATTCTTGCGTATTTTGTCCTTGATTTCATCACCGTCTTTCTTGTTCCTGACGGCTTTCTTCAGCCAGGTCTTGGCTTTGGCTTCGTCCTTGGCAATACCTTCACCGTTGAGGTAGCACTTACCTAACTGATATTGTGCCTTCGCATAATCCTGATTGGCCGATTTCTGATACCATTTCACGGCTTCAGGGTCATTCTCTGTCACACCCTTTCCCTTGTCATAGCAGAGACCGACGCGGTACTGTGCCTTCTTATGGCCTTTTTCTGCTGCCGCTTTCAGCTTGGGGAAAGCCTGCTGGTATTTCTTTTCGTCATACAAAGCCTTGCCCTCTTTATAGAGTGCGTCAGCACTTTGCGCCATGGCTCCAATCGATAGGATCAGCCCCATTAAAGTCATCATCAATTGTCTCATCATTCTGTTTTGTTCTAATTGTTTGGTTAGTCAAATAGCCTTAGCCATGTGCAAAGTTAGCAAAAAAATGCATTCCGCAGTTATTTCGTGCATGGATTTAAATGTATTTAGGCATTTTTTTGTACCTTTGCAGGGAATATGAATATACAGAGAATATTAAAGTTCCTGCGTCAGCTAATGGCCAACAATAACCGCGAATGGTTTCAGGAACATAAGAGTGAGTACGAGGCCGTCAGGGCAGAGTTCGAACGAGGTGTGCAGCAAGCCATCGAACGGGTTGTTACGTTTGACCCTGAGATAGCCCATGTGCAAGTGAAGGATTGTACCTACCGTTTCTATCGTGATACACGGTTCTCGACAGATAAGTCGCCCTATAAGAACCACTTTGGTGCCTATATCAACGCCAAGAGCAAGAAGGCACTAAGAGGTGGCTACTATATACACCTGGAGCCCGACCATTGTCTGCTGGCCGTTGGTAATTACTGGCTACCGACCAACATTCTGACCTCGTGTCGCAATGAGATGATGGCAAACACCGACGTGTGGCTGAAATGTGTGGAGAGTGAGGAGTTCCAGAAATACTACGGTTGTGACGAAGCCAATAGCATTAACCAACCTACCAACATTGACAGCTGGGACCAGCCGCAAGGATTTGGCTTGGCGAAACTGAAGACATGTCCCTCTGGGTTTCCCAAAGACTGGCCGTACGTCAACTATCTGCGCTTGAAGGACTATTGTGCCTGGCATGCCGTTTCGAATACGTTCTTTGAGGGTGACAACTGGCTCGACGAGATGGAACGCATGTTCCGTGCTGCCAAGCCGATGATGGACTTCATGAATTCAGTTATTGACGATTACGAGTAGATATTAGGAGGAAATTGCACGATATTTGAAAAACATTTCGTATCTTTGCAACCGATGACGACGATATTGATCATAGGACTGCTGATTCCGCTGCTGGGCACGATGCTGGGCTCGGCCTTTGTGTTCTTTATGAAGGACGAAATGTCTGAGAGGTTACAGAAGACGTTGCTGGGCTTTGCTTCGGGCGTGATGGTAGCAGCATCGGTATGGTCGCTGCTGATTCCTGCGATGGAAATGGGAGCCTCCTCCCAACCATCTTCTGTAGGGGAGGCTTTCGGCTCGGTAGTGCCTGCCGCTGTCGGTTTTTTGTTGGGAATGGGTTTCTTGCTGATGATCGATGAGCTGACGCCTCACCTGCATATCGGTACTGATAAGCCGGAAGGTCCTCGTTCGCGACTGTCGCGGACGGCAATGCTGGCATTGGCAGTGACCATCCACAACTTGCCTGAAGGAATGGCAGTTGGTGTGGTCTTTGCTGGAGCCGATAGTGGTATCTCAAACATATCGCTGGCTGGTGCCGTTGCCGTAGCATTAGGTATTGCCATCCAGAACGTGCCTGAAGGAGCCATCATCTCTATGCCCATGCGGACGGCGGGCAATTCCAAGTGGAAGTCCTTTGCTATTGGTTCGTTGAGTGGTGCTGTGGAGCCTGTCGGAGCCGTCGCTGTTCTCCTGTTGGCCTCGCTGTTGATGCCCGTCCTGCCTTATATGCTGGCTTTTGCCGCAGGAGCCATGTTATACGTCGTTGTCGAAGAACTCATCCCTGAGGCCTCCAGTGGTCAGCATAGTAATTTTAGCACCATTGGTTTTGCCATAGGTTTTGTACTGATGATGGTGCTCGACGTGGTGATGGGATAAATGAAACTCAACTATTATTGACTTCTTTACAGATTGTACACATATTTAATTTTAAAGCTTATGAAGAAATCCGTTTTTTTCTCTCTCGGCATGGCTGTCGCCCTTATGGTGGGTTGTAATTCTGCCGACCAAGTGACTACAAAATCGTTGAATCAGGAAGAAGTGATGAGCAAGATGTCACTCGAGGACAAGGCTCATTTCGTGATTGGTGTGGGTATGGCTGGATTCTCTGGCGACGACGCCGTGATTGGTGCCACAAAGAATCTGGTGCCTGGTGCTGCAGGTACCACCTATCCCTTAGACTCGTTAGGCATTCCTGCCGTAGTGTTGGCTGATGGCCCTGCAGGACTGCGCATCGACGCTACCCGTGAAGGCGACTCCGCCACTTACTATTGTACGCACTTCCCTATTGGTACGCTGCTGGCTTCTACGTGGAACACACAATTGGTTGAGGAAGTTGGTCAGGCTATTGGAGAGGAGGTAAAAGAATATGGTGCCGACGTATTGCTGGCACCTGCCCTCAACATCATGCGTAACCCGCTCTGCGGCCGCAACTTCGAGTACTATTCCGAGGACCCCGTTGTAGCTGGAAAGACGGCTTCTGCCTATATCACTGGCGTGCAGAAAAACAATGTGGGTACGAGCATCAAGCACTTTGCAGCCAACAACCAGGAGACGAATCGCATGAATACCGATGCACATATCTCCCAGCGTGCCCTGCGTGAAATCTACCTAAAGGGTTTTGAGATTGCCATCAAGGAGGCGAAGCCTTGGACGGTGATGACATCTTACAATTACATCAACGGCGTATACACCTCTGAGAGCAAAGACTTGGTGCAGACTATTCTTCGCGATGAGTGGGGCTACGAGGGCACAGTGATGACCGACTGGTTTGGTGGCAAGGACGGTGCCAAGCAGATGTGGGCCGGTAACGACATGTTACAACCAGGCAAGAACGAGCAGTTCGACTCGATTGTGGCTGGCGTGAAGAGTGGCAAGCTCGATGAGGCTGACCTGGATCGCAATGTCAAACGTGTGCTAAACCTCGTGGAGAAGAGTCCTCGCTTCCAAGGTTACCAGTACAGCAACAAGCCCGACCTAAAGGCGCATGCAGCCGTCACCCGTCAAAGTGCTGCCGAGGGTATGGTGCTGATGAAGAATAGTCCCCTCCAAACCTCTCCCGATAAGGGAGGCGTTCTGCCCTTTGACGAGAATATCAAAAATGTGGCACTATATGGCTGTGCGTCTTACGACTTCATAGCTGGCGGCACAGGTTCCGGAAATGTGAACCATGCCTACGTCGTGTCTCTGCTCGACGGTCTGAAAAATGGCGGCTACATCGTCAGCGACGAGCTGAAGACCGCTTATGAGCAGTATATTACCGAGGCCAAGGAAGCTAAGAAAAAGGCCCTTGAGGAGTTGGCCAAGAAAGACAGCCAGGCTGCTATGCTCGCTAACTTCATGCCCGGCACGCTGCCCGCCGAGAAACAGTTTACTGCCGACGAACTGGTTGCACAGGCCAACGTGGCAGATGTGGCTATTATCACCATTGGTCGCATTTCAGGCGAGTTTATCGACCGCAAGGTGGCCGACTTCAACCTCAACGCCTCTGAGTTGCAGCTCATCCAGCAGGTGTGCGACGTCTATCACAAGGCCGGCAAGCAGGTGGTTGTGCTGCTGAACATCGGTGGCGTTATCGAGACGGCTTCTTGGAAGGACCTGCCCGATGCCATCCTTTGCGCCTGGCAGGCAGGTCAGGAAGGCGGCAACAGCGTTGTCGACGTGCTCAGCGGCAAACAGTCGCCCTCAGGCAAGTTTACCATGACGTGGCCCATGAAGTTCAACGATGCCTATTCATCGAAGAACTTCCCCATCGACGAGGATCCCCGCATCGACATGCTGAACCAAGGAAAGAAAGGTAACGTGAAGAATGTCGACTATACCGACTATGAGGAGGATGTCTATGTGGGTTACCGCTACTTCGACTCGTTTGAGGTTCCCGTCAGCTATCCCTTTGGCTTCGGCCTCAGCTACACCACCTTCGAGTATAGCGATGCCAAGATTGCCGCGAAGGACGATGCCTACGAGGTTAGCGTGACCATTAAGAATACAGGGAAATATGAGGGGAAGGAAGTTGTAGAACTCTACATCTCCGCTCCCGATAATAAGGCTTCCAACAAGCCCGCTAAAGAGTTGAAGGCCTTTGCCAAGACGAAGCTGTTGAAGCCCGAAGAGAGTGAAACGCTCACTCTGACAGTAAAAGCTGAAGATCTCGCTTCATTCGACGAAGCTGCATCAGCTTGGGTGGTTGCCGAGGGTAAATACCAGTTCCTTGTTGCCGCCTCCTCACAGGACATCAAGGCTACCCTTACCGCAAACGCCAAGTCTCAGCAAACGAAAGTCAACGACGTGATGAAGCCCCAAGCTCAGATGAACCTCTTGAAACGATAATTTTAGGTCATGGGGACAAGAACCTGATTCAAAATGGAATCAAAGGTCTTGTCCCCATGCGCCTTACTTTCCAATCATGATTTTTTGTCCGTTGTGGATATATAATCCGTGGGTGGGTGATGTAGTGCGACGACCATCCATCAAATAATAGTATGGGTTGTTGGTCTTGGAAGGCTGTACATTAATAGATTGGATGCCTGTCGTTCCGTTGCCCAGCAGTACTTTGTTCAGTCGTACACCATGACCTTGTATGACAATACCTTTCTGAATGATGCTATTGTAGGTAGACTCATCGAATGTAAGTACTGAGGTGCAGCTTTCACCATTACCCATACCGTGCACATTGTTTGGGGTGAACTCTTTTTCGTATGTTGTTCCATTGATGATGAACGAAGGGTTTTCCTTCCAGTCACCATAGAACAGCTGAATCATATCATAGTCGCTATAGTCGAGGGTGTATTGCAGTATCAACTGTACATCTTTTCCCTGCGCCTCAAATTCGGAAGCGGGAATAGGGAGTTGCAGACCATTGCCCCAATCCATGAGGTCGTTTCCTTCCCAGAACAATGTGCCTTCTGCCGAGCCGCCACCTCCACTTGGAGTTTCAGGCTCCTTGAATTCTACTCCAGCTCCCTCGCAGATGCCTTTCAGGGAGTAGTTGTTTCCTACGCTCATATTACCACCGGAGCGCCTGAAGATACCGAACTTCTCTGTACCGTTACCGAAAGCATTGTTATCCCAGGCAAAGGCAGCAAAGCCACGCTGACGGGCAGCGCTGACCATACAATTGTAGTAGTATTGCAGGTTCTCCATCTGTGTGTCTTTGTCATCAGTGGTATAGTGGCATGTGGCTCCATACTCACCTAAGACGACGCCGAGACCTTTCTTCCACCATGAATTGACAATGCGGTCAAAGTAGTTCTTCATAGTTGTCTCATCGTCATACGCAGTTTTCTTGCCCATGTTCTTATATTTCTTTCCCCAATAATAATAGGTACCACTACCTGCATAGTCGTAGGGGTCATAATCATGGAACTCGACACTCAGTCGGCCCTCCACCACATCCTTGGGAATGGTGAAGCCCTTGAGACCTGACGAACCGTTGCAGGCATAGGTCTGAACCACAAGGTGACGGTAGTAGTTCTTGCCGCCAGTAGCGCGTACAGCATCGATGAATGTTTGGTTGTAACTGTTCTGTACAGCCTGCCATTCTGCATTCGGCGTCCCCCACTGTTCCTGACCGTTGACTAAGGCAACAGTTTCGTTTGTGCCTGCAAAAGCCAGACGCTGGTCGTAGTTGCGGAAGAAGGTGGCTATACATTTCCACAGAGCAGCCAGTTTCCTGTTGTTTTCCTTCTGTTGTCCGTAGAAAGGATTGCGGTCAAGCCAAGCCTCATGGTGCGTATTAATAATGACGTACATGTCTTCAGCCAGACACCAATCCACGATCTCCTTGACACGATTGAGCCATGCATCCTTTACCACCATGTTGGTCTTGTCGGAGAGCTGTTCCGTCCATCTCACGGGAATACGTATGGCATTGAAGCCTTGTGACTTGACGAACTTGATCATGGCCTGTGTTGTAGCAGGATTGCCCCATCCGGTCTCACCGCCGGCACTCTCCAAGGAGTTGCCAAGGTTCCATCCCATCACCACTTTCTTGTCCCATTCCTGTGCACTCAGGCTCATTCCCGTATTGTCAGGTGCCACATCCGTGTTCTGGGCGTTGATGGCCAGTATAAACAATAGTGTACAAACAGTTGAAAGTAATCTTTTTCTCATTTTCTTTTAAGTCTTTAGTGAATATTCGCGCTGCAAAGGTATTAAAAAAATAGCAATTGTTCTGCGTTTTTTTCTTTTTTTTCGTATCTTTGCAGCTGGAACTAAGCTGAAGCTGTTGAGAAAGTACTATATCTTAAAACAATAATAGGAAAATCGAATATGAAAAAGGCAATTATCGCGATGACTATGGCAGTATGTTGCTTTAGTGCTTGTACACAGAAGGCAGAGGATGTGACTCTGCAGGTAAAAACCCAGTATGGCGTCCTTGAAGGCATTGAGGAGGACGGCGTAAAGAAGTTCTTGGGCGTTCCTTTTGCCCAGGCTCCCGTCGGCGAACTCCGCTGGAAGGCTCCACAGCCTGTACAGGCCTGGGAAGGCATTCGCGAGGCCAAGGCGTTCAGCGACGACCCTATGCAGCTGAATGTCTTCGGCGACATGAATTTCCGTGGCTCCGGGCGCAGCGAGGACTGTCTGTACCTCAATATCTGGACAACGGCAAAGACAACGGCTGACGGGCTGCCTGTGCTGATCTATTTCAACGGCGGCGGACTGATGGCCGGTTCCGGCAGCGAGCCCCGCTATGACGGAAGTTCGATTGCCAAGGAGGGTGTCATCGGAGTGACGGCCAACTATCGTGAGGGCGTGTTCGGCTTCTTTGCCCACCCGGAACTCACGGCGGCCTCCGACTATAAGGGCAGTGGCAACTACGGCTTCCTGGACCAGGTGGCTGCCATCAAGTGGGTGAAGGAGAATATCGCTGCCTTCGGCGGCAATCCAGACCGCATCACCATCGTCGGTGAATCGGCCGGTTCCTTCTCTGTTTCACTCCTGATGTGTTCGCCCCTTTCCAAGAACCTCATTGCCGGTGCCATGCTCTCGTCGGGTGCAGAGGTGCTGCCTTACGAGCCTTCGTCTCAGTCCGATGCCGATGCTGCAGGTGCTGCCCTTCTAAAAGAGGCAGGCATTGCCAGCCTGGCCGATGCAATGGCCCTCAATGCCGACTCATTACAGAAATTGCTGCCTCCCAAAGGCATGTCCAATGTGGTGCTCGACGGCTACTTCATGAGCGAGAGTGCCGATGCCGTGTTCGAGAAAGGTGAGCAGGCTCAGGTGCCGCTGCTCGCAGGCTGGAACTCTCTCGAAGCCCATCCCATGCAGGCAATTCAGGGTCATGCACCCACCTTGCAGAACTACAAGAATGCCCTGAAGGTGCGGTTCGGCGACATGACCGACGAGATTTTTGAGGCTTACGGCATCGCGACCGACGAGGACGTGCTGAGCCAGAAAGGCTTCAACCTCGTATCAGACCTCTTCACGGGCTTCCCCACATGGAAGGCCTGCGACTATCATGTCCGCAACTCGGCCCAGCCCGTCTACCGTTACCACTACATGCACCCTCGTCCCCAGGTGTCAGCCAAGATGGGCGACATGACAGGTGCCTTGGCTGGTGGTGTGCGTGAAAAGACTGAGGAAGAGAAGAAGGCCACAGCCCAGCAGCCTGCCATCGCTCCCGGTGCCGTTCATTCCGCCGACATCGAGTATGCTATGGGTACCCTCGATACTAACGAGTACTACGACTGGCAGGACGAGGACTACGCCATCTCGAAGCTGTTCCTCAGCTACTATGCCAACTTCTGCAAGACCGGCAATCCCAACGGCGAGGGACTTCCCCAGTGGACACCCATCACCAAGGACAACATAGATGCTGCTCCGGTCATGATTATCGATGTGGAGTCGAAGGAGGTCGCTTCGCCTGAAAAGGAGAACGCCTACCGCACGCTCGAGAAATTCTACAAAAGCAAGAAATAACGATACATGATTAAAACAACTTTACTCTTGGCGGTGGCTGTCACTTGTCAGACAGCTGCCGCACAAGGACCGCGCCGGGGTTTTCAGCGCGAGGCATTCACTACCGAGACACCAATGGCCCACGACCCCGTGATGGCCAAGGATGGTGACACCTATTATATTTATGCTACAGGCATGGGTATCCAGCAGATGACGTCGAAGGATCGCAAGACGTGGACGGTGCTGCCACAGCCTGTGATGACCGTCATGCCAGGCTGGACAACGGATTCCGTGCCAGGCTTCAGCAACCATGTATGGGCACCCGACGTCATCCAGTGGCACGGGCGTTGGTGGTTAGCCTACAGCTGCTCCACCTTCGGCAAGAACGGCTCGGCTATTGGCCTGCTCAGCAGTCGTTCGCTACGCTCCAACATGTGGAAGGACGAAGGCTGCATCGTGACCTCTCGGGAGAAGCGCGACAACTGGAATGCCATCGATCCAAACTTCATCATCGACGACAACGACCAGCCTTGGCTCGTCTGGGGCTCGTTCTGGGACGGCATCCAGCTGGCCCGTCTCGACTCGACCATGCACATTGCCAACGGCGTCAAGCCGCGTACCGTAGCCCGTCGCTATGATCCGAACTACAAGCCCACGGAAGAGAATCCCACCTCGAAACATGCCGGCACGAATGCCATCGAGGCCCCGTTCATCTTCAAGCACGGTGGCTACTACTACCTCTTCGTGTCGTGGGATTACTGCTGTCGTGGTGCCAAGAGCAACTATCGCGTGGCTGTAGGCCGCAGCAAGACGGTCGATGGTCCTTATCTTGACCGCACAGGCAAGGATATGGCCAACGGCGGTGGCACGCTCTTCTTGGAAGGCGACAAGAAAGAGTGGGAGGCAGCTGGCCATTGTGCCGCCTACACCTTCGACGGCGACGACATCTTCATCTGTCATGGTTACAGCGCCACCCAGAACGGTGCCGCCATGCTCATCCAGCGTCCCATCTCATGGGCGGCCGACGGATGGCCTGAGTTGGTTGCCGATGATAAGGGTGTTCATTAGTTCTTTCCTTTGTTGATGATGTAGATACCCAATGCCGCGAGTCCTCCTGCAAGAGCATATTTCAGATGGAACGTCTCGCCAAGGCAGAGGCATGAGGTGACGGCACCAACAATGGGTATCAGCGAATTGTATATGGCAACCTTTCCCACCGGATTGCAGCTGAGCAGCTTGTTATATAGTGCGAATCCGATGGCAGAGATGGCAATGAGCAGTATCAGGCAGACGATGCCGGTCAGATTGACGTTGGGCAGCGAACCGCCAAATGCCAGTCCTGGGATGATGAGCAGCAGGCCTCCGATGGTGAGGCTATAGCCCGTTCCTACGAAGACGTCTATCCGTCGGCTCAGTCCTCGCGTCATCAAGTTGGCACATGCTCCGCAGATGGCGTTGAGGATAATCATGCCGTCGCCTAACCAGCGCTCGGAATGCCCTGCGACAAGCTGTCCGCTTTCGGCTCCACCGAGGTTCAATGCAAGGATGCCGCAGAATCCGACAGTACAGCCAATAATCTTTCGCGAGGTCAGCTTGTCGCTCTTGAAACAGGCACACGCCAGCAGTACCACTAAGAATGTGCTCAGCGAGTTGAGGATGGCGGCTCGTGACCCTTCGCTATGCGACATGCCGACATAGAAGAAGAAATAGTGGAGCGTGGTGTTCATCAGCGCAAAAGTAAGGATGAAACTCCAGTCCATCCTCCTGCTCGTCCTGAATGAACGCCCACTGCTACGGGCAACGGAAAGCACAATCAGCCCTGCCACCGCAAACCGGATGCCGGCAAATAGCATCTTGCTGCCCGTCATGTCGGCTGTAATCCCAAAGGCGCTGAAGCCTATTTTGATGAGCGGGAATGCCCAGCCCCATGCTATGGCAGCAGTCAGGGCAAACACTACCACCCATGCCGGTCTTTGGAATATGGAAGTGCGGGATGGTCCTGTCACCCGACTCTTATATGCAGATATTTTCATCTATCAGTACTATTGCCCTGAGGCTTGACGGTATTCCAGAAGTTTGTTGTGGTAGTCGGCGTAGGCATCGGTGCGGCGGTCGAGGGCCTGTTGATAGAGGAGTTGGGCTTCAAGGAGGTCGGACATCTTTGAGGTGCCGGCGCGGTAGTAGTCGCGGTTCAGACGAAGGTTTTCTTCGGACTGCTCTATGCTGCGCTGGGCAAGCTGGAGTTGCTGGTAGGCTTCCTGGACATTGTTCCAGGCGTTCTGCATGCGGATTTTCAGCAGTTCGGAATTGTCGGCCAGTTGCTCTTCAGCTTTCTGCTGCTCTATCTTTTTGCGACGGATGGCATGGGAGCCGCCCCACCAGTCGGAGATGGGGACGCTGACGGTGGCGAAAACCATTGCGAAGCTGTGGTTTGTTTCCATCAGGTTGTGATAGTTGTAGCCGGCGCCGACGGCAACAGATGGCATGTTTTCACCAACAGCCATTTTTTTCTGAAGCTTGGCAGCCTCGACCTGTTTCTGTAGGAGGCGGTATTCGGGAGTAGAAGCCCCCCCTTCGGCCCCCGAGGGGGCTACGATAGTATTATTCCCTGATAGTAAAGCTATAGAAGCCCCCTCGGGGGCAGTAGGGGGGGCTTCTGGGACAATTATGAACGACGTATCGCGCAGGCCACAATACTGCGCCAGCAATAGGCGGAGAATGGAGATGCCGTTGCTGACCTTCAGCTTTTGGCTCTCTACGTCGTTCTGGCGCAGTTGTACCTGTAGCAGGTCGTTGCGCATGGCTACTCCAGCACGGACGGCCACGTCTACATCTTTATTTATGTCGGCCAACAGGGCTTGGACGGCGAGGATGGTTTTCATCTTCTCCTGTAGCGACACTAACTGCCAGTAGTAGAGCTCGGTCTGCTTCTCTACCTCGTTCTCCGAAAGCTGGAGCTGCAAGCGGCTGACTTCTTCGCCCACCTTGGCGAGTTTGTTGCCATTGATGATCTGTCCGCCAGCGAAGACGGGCTGAACGGCGTTGATGCCAGCGATGGTGCCGTTTTTCATCATCGAGACGCTGACGGGGTTGCCAAGTGCTGCAAGGGCTTCGGGAGGTAGCGACTGGGCGAGGGCCATGCCTAACTCGGGCGTGATTTGCTCGGAAAGATTCAGCTCCGTCTGGGCCATTCCCTTGTTGGCGTTAAACCATAGGCCGGTGCCGCTGACTGTTGGGAAGTACTTGGTGAAGGCTTCCTTGCGCTGCTGCTGGGCGGCGTCGATAGAGTGCTTGGCGTTGCGGATGGCGATGTTGTTTTGGAGGGCGGAGTCCTTAAGTTGTTGGAGGGTATAGGATTGTTGGGCTGTGACGATGTCACAGCATACGGAACAAACTATGATGGCTAATAACTTTTTCATTTCAATTCTATTTAGTTGAAACTTTCCAATAAATGACAGGGAGCATGGTGACGACCATGATGAGGGAGCCGATGCCACCGGCAAAGATGGTGACACCTACCGGCATCCAGAACGAGCTCTGGGCGATAATCATCGGTACCACGCCAACGGCTGTTGTGGCGGTGGTTAGGAAGATGGGTACCATGCGGCGCTTGCCGGCTTCGTAGGCCGCTTGTTTTAAAGGCACACCCTTTTGAATCAGGTCGTTGGCATGCTCGAAGATGAGGATTTCGTTACGCATGATCATTCCCATCAAGGTGATGAGGCCGAAGATGGAGGTGAGACCGAGGGCACGGTTCATCAGTCCTAAGCCGATGAGGGCACCAGGCGTCATCAGACCCAGAGCCACCATGCATACGAACGTAATGCCATACTTCTTGAAGTTGAAGAGCAGGAAGAAGAACACGATGACCAAGGCGATGGAAATGCCGCCGAAAATCTGAGGCAGCGCTTCGTCGCCGTATTCTATCTCTCCACCCACTTCGCTTCGGACACCGTGAGGCAGTAGTATGTCCTCCTGCATGATGCGGGCTATCTCCCTTTCGATGGGGGCGGTGTAGACGCCCTGTGCAAAATGGCCTGTCACGGTGATACAACGCTCACCGCCACGATGCAGGATGCGGCTCTCGCTCCACTTAGGCCCAACCTTGGCTATCTGTCGGAGCGGAACGGTGCTGTTGGTGTTGTTGATTCCACCGGAAGCCATCGTTATAGGCGACGATACGCCCAGATCCTCGATGTCGGAGAAGGTCATGTCGGTATCGTCCTTCACAACGATGGGCAGTTCGTAATTGTCTTCCCAAATCTGACCAACACGCAGGTCGCTCGATGTGGCACTTAGGGCCAGTTGGGCGGTGGTTCGGGTTATGCCGAGTTGTGCCGACGCAACGGGGTCGAGCTCCACATTGATAATAGGGTAGGGCTGGAAGTAATCGGTATGCACCCACTCAATCTCAGGCATCTGGCGCATGCGCTCCATGAGTCGCTCAGCCACCACATGCAGCGAGTCGAGGTTGTCGCCATAGAAACGGTATTCCAGTTCGTTGACCTCCAAAAAGTCTAACCTCTTGAACTTCACGTATGCATTGGGGAATGCCTCGCTCAACTGGGGCTGATACTCTGCCAGTAAGTCAACAGTAGCCTTGTCGCTCTTGGTGTTGACGATGAACTGGGCATAGTTGTTGCCAGCTATCTGGGGCGCGTAGGCGTCCATGAAACGGGGCGAGGAGCAGCCGATGAAACCCGTGATGCCGGTGATGCGCTCGTCCTGCTTTAGGATGTGGCTGACGGAATCAGCCACCACACGGGTTTCTGCCAGACCCCTTCCGTCAGGCAGGAAAATTTCTACGGCAAACTGGTCGCGGTCGGCGTAGGGGAAGAGCCGAATCTTCAGCGTAGGCACAATGACCGTTGACAGCAGGATGACGGCAATGCCACCCCAGATGGTGAGCCCGGGGTGCTGGAATGTCCAGTCAAGCACGTGGTTATAGGTGTTCTGCACCCAGTTAGTGATGGCGTTTCCACCAGTGGTCACCTTGTCGGGCTTAATAATGTGTACCTCCAAGAACGGAATGACCGTTACGGCCAGTATGAGCGACACCATGAGGTTGATGGTAATGGTGATGGGGAAGTCCTCGAGACAGTCGTGGAACATGCCCTTCATGGTGATGAGGAAGGGGAAGAAGATGGCACAGATGCAGATGGTGGCCAGCATCATCGGCATGAAGTATTGCCTGGCCGATTCGATGGCTGCCTTCTTCGGCTCAAAGCCCTTTCCTAAGTATTCCAGGTAGCCGTCGATGACCACGATGGAGTTGTCGACAATCATTCCCAATACCACGATGAGTGCCGCCAGCGTCACGATGTTGAGCTCGATGCCCATCATATACATGATAGCCACAGAAACGAAGGTGCTCAGGGGAATGGTGATGGCAGCCACAATGGCCGAGCGGAGAGGGAAGAGCACCATCATCACCAGGATGATGATGACCATTGAAATGAGCAGGTCGCGCAGGAACGACGTGATGCTCAGCGTGACCACCTTTGGCTTGTCGGCAATACGCGTCACGTTGACGTCGTTGGGCAGTTCCTCAGCAGCGAAACTGCTAAGCACACGGTCTACGTCCTTGCCATATTGAATCACGTTGTTGCCTGGCGTCATTTCCATTGATATGAGCATGCAGGGATGGCCGTTCTGCTCGATACGGCTCGACATGGGCTCGTATTCACGCACCACCCGGGCAATATCCCTCACACGCACCACTTTTCCAGTAGCAGCGTCGCTATAGATAATCTGTTTGGCAATCTCCTCTTCGCTGTTCTCCATTGCCTCGATATGGATGGGAATCTGCTGGTCGTCGTCGCTGATGCTGCCGCTCACGGTCGTGATGCCCTGAGCCTGGAGACGCGTGAAAAGCATCTGCTGACCGATGCCGTAGGCTTGCAGCCGCTGGCGGTCTATGTAAAGAGATATCTGCTCCTTTTGTTCGCCAAAGAGTTTGACGTTGGCAACGGAGGGAATACGACGAAGGCGGTCGCTGAGGTCGTCGCCGTATTGTTTCAGTTCACGGTAGCTGCGCTGGTTGCTCTCAATGGCAATGAGCAGGGCCGAGGTGTTGCCGAAGTCATCGTTGACCACAAGTGCCAACACGCCGCTTGGCAGCTGCATCTTGAAGTTGTTCAGACCATGCTTGATCTTGCTCCACACCTCGTCCTTGTTGTTTACCTCATCGTTCAGACGCACCATCACGATACACATGCCATTCTGCGACGTGGTGGTGGTCTTGACGCGATTCACCTCGCCGAACGTAAACAGATAGCGCTCCAGCGGGCGTGCCACCTGCTGTTCTATCTCCTCGCTCGTAGCACCAGGATAGACGGCTACCACCACCCCCTGACGGATGGTGGCATGGGGGAATTCGTCCTTCGGCATCACATACATGCCATAGATACCCAACACGAACAGGATGACTACGATGAGCAGCGATATGGGGTAGTGCTCCAATGGCCATTTCAGCCAATCCATCTTCTTCATATCAATAGACGACTTTCGTTCCTTCACTCAGTTTCTGATAACCCTCTGTCACTATGCGCTGACCAATGTTGAGACCATCGGTGATGGCTACATGATTGCCTTGATTGGCACCAATGGACACTTTTTCGCGATGGGCTGTACTGTCGGCAGCCACCGTCCAGACAAATAGCGAACCGTCAGCATCTTTCTGAACTGCCGTGACGGGCAGCAGTTTTCCCGTGATGCTTTGCGAGCTCTCTGCTATGAATTTTACGCTGGCCACCATACCGGGCAACAGTTTCCTGTTACCATTCTCTACGTTGATACGAACGTCGTATGTGTGGGTGAGCGCGTCGGCCTGTATACCTTTCTCTATATGTCCGCCTCTGACCATTGCCTGCGCTGCCTCAACAGTAATTGTCGACGCTGTTGACGGGTTGATGCCGCTGATTTCAGCCTCGGGAATGGCCACCTTCACCTTGACGCTGCTGATATCGAGGATGGTTACGACGGCCTGAGAGGGTAGGGCGGTCTCGCCTGCACCAACCAGTTTCTTGCCGATGATGCCGCCAACGGGAGCCGTGAGCCGACAGTCGGCCAGATTCTTCTTGGCCACTTCCAATTGCGACTTGGCCTGGGCCACCTTGCTCTGGATTTCCACCCATTGCACCTCGGGTAACGATCCTGCATCGTGCAGCATCTTGTAGCGCTCAAAAGCATCGTTGGCCTGTGACATCTGAGCCTCGGCACCTGACAGCAGATTGCGGGCCTGCGTGTCGTCCATCTCGGCAATGAGCTGTCCACGCCCCACAGCCTGACCCTCGTTCACCAACACACGCTTCACCACCCCCATACTCGTAAAGCTGACGGCGGTGCCCTCGTGTTCCTCGACGATACCCACATACGTTTTGGCATTGTCAGACAAAGCGGGCGACACCAATTGGGTCTTCACTCTCGTCGGAGCCTTCGCTCCACTCTCTTTTTTCTCACCACAACTGCACACCATCAGAATGGCCAGCAGTCCCAAAACTCCTTTTTTCATTAATTGAATGATTTGATTTGGGTGCAAATGTAGCATTTTTTATTCTAATATGTATGTTCTAATTACCCTTACTTTTTGCCTATTTTGCCACAATAGGTACAATTAGCACATTTTGAGTACAAATAGAATACCATTTTTCGCATAAAATATATAACTTTGCATGTCAAATAGGACATAACGATGAAACAAGAAGAGATTTCGCTCCAGACGCTTACCGACAATGAGGACATTCAGGTTGGCTATTCCGACAACGACATTGTCATTGTTGACAGCATCCAGAAGTTTGCTGAAATCAATACTGCCCATGTGGCGATGAACGCCATAGTCATTTGTACGCAGGGTAAGGTGCAGGGTACGCTGAATGGACGCGTCATAGAGCTGCACAAGAATCAGGTGGCCATCGTTCCCCAGAACGTCATTGTGACCGATCCGATGATCAGTCCCGATTTCGACTTAAAGGCGATGTTTTTCACCAATCGCATTCTGCAGAGCTTCCTGCGCGAGAAGATGAACGTTTGGAATGACTTGGTTTATGTTCGCAGGATGCATGTCATTACGTTGGACGACGATGATCTACAGTTCTACACCCATTTCTATGAGATGCTTAGCCTATGCTTCGTCCAGAACACAGCCCATCCTTTCCGTACTGCCGTCATTCAGTCGCTTCTGCGAGGAGGCGTACTTGGACTTTGCGGTGCATTAAAACAACGCATGCTGACAGATGACACGTCTCCTAACGTGAGTACTGCCAACAGTCACTTTCAGCATTTCCTCGACCTGCTGCACTCTGAAGAAGTAAAACACCGAACGGTGGAATGGTATGCGGGCAAACTATGTATCTCGCCTAAATACCTCTCAGCGATTTGCAAGAAGCATTCTGGCAAGACCGCCAATGAATGGATAACGGAACATGTACTCGAAGACATCCGCTACTACCTGAAACAAACCGACTACAGCATCAAGCAGATATGTGACGTGCTGGGTTTCCCCAATACGTCGTTCTTCAGTAAATATGTGAAGGAGCATTTCGGCATGACACCTGTTCAGGTCAGGCAACAATAATTGAGGAGTTGAGAAGTAAGGAGTTGAGGAGTAAGGAGTTCTTGGCAAGCCAAGCGACCAAGGTCGAGCGGAGGAGTAAGAAAAAAACCGAAACCCCTTTGTTTGTTAGGATTTCGGAATTTCTTCTGTTGGGGTACCCGGACTCTTTATTTGTTGATTAAGGGTTACCAAAGGAAACGCAAGTTGCAGTATATTTGCTGATTTTCAATGATTTACGAGATACTCTCATCAACACATATTTACTTAAAGAATGTTAAATTTTTGCTATCACGGGAAAAACACGGGAAAAATATCCGCATTCCCGTGGCTTTTTATTACCTTTGCAGTCGAGTTCCTTTTGTATCAGAATTTAAATGATCGCTCTCGTTATTTTCTGCAAAGGTACGAAGAATAATTGGAATAAGCAAATCATAACAGTAAAACTCATATCGATTAGGAAAGAATCATGGATGAACGAAAAATCATAGCCGGATCAGACGAGACAACACTGGTCAGAGATGTGAAAGCCATCGTTGAAAACGGCTTACGTAAGGCCTACCGTGATGCTAATGCCACCACCGTTATCACTTATTGGCAAGTAGGCAGACGCATTGTGGAAGAAGAGCAACATGGTCAGGCGCGAGCCGAATATGGAAAAGGGCTCATTAACTACTTGTCCGAGCAGATGACAATGCTTTATCCAAAAGGTTATTCGCCACGAGACTTACGCAATTACAGACAATTATACTTGTGTTTCAATGACTTAGAGATTTGGTACACGCGTGTGCCAAATCTGAATTGGTCTCATTTCCGTACGCTATTATCCGTAGTGAGTGACGATGCCCGTTACTGGTATATTAGAGAAGCGTCACGCGAGCAATGGAGCGTTAGAACATTAGCACGTAATGTAGGTTCGCAATACTATCATCGCTTGTTACAGTCGCCCAAGAAGGAAAAGGTCATTGAAGAGATGTTGCAATTGACGGCTCCATTTCAGGATGATGCCCGTGATTTCCTGAAAGATCCAGTGGTGGCAGAGTTCCTGCAACTACCATCGAGCAGTGATTTTACAGAGACGGAGCTGGAGAAAGCTATCATAGCCCACCTGAAAACCTTCCTGCTGGAACTGGGCCGTGGTTTTGCTTTCATGTATGAGCAATACCACATCAAGACTGATGCAGGTGACTATTTTGTAGATCTCGTATTCTACAATGTAATTTTGAAATGTTATTTTTTGATTGACTTAAAGACCAAGAAAATAACCCATCAGGACGTAGGACAGTTGGATATGTATGTTCGTATGTTTGATGATCTGAAGTGTACAGAGGGCGACAATCCTACTATCGGCTTACTTCTATGTTCTGAAACCAGTGAGGATATTGCTCGCTATTCCGTTCTCAATGGTAACAAACAGCTGTTCGCCTCCAAGTACCTTACTTGCCTACCCACGAAAGAGGAACTGGCAAGGGAAATCGAAAAGCAGAAAGAGATTTTCCTTTTACAACAGCAAAACGACTAACACGATGGCACAGATAGAGCTAAGATTATCAAGTAAGGTTCAAAAAGTGACAGGAAGAAGCGAGATTATGATTCGTTTTTTCCAGGGCACCTCATTTGACTTGTACGCTAAAAGTGAAATATTCATTTCCTCTGATTTTTTCGAGTACTATATCAACCGAGAAAAGACTGAGAAATCGGGGGGCAAAATTGCTGGCAATGCCATTACAACTTCCATCGAGAAAGCTAAGGAGAAAGGATATGCCTTGCGCAAGAGTGGTACAATTGTCTTTAGGCAGAGACTGGAAACACCAGAAGTTAAATACCATCGCGAACAGGTTGAACGGCTTGAAAAACTGAAAAAACATATCCTTGACCATTTTGAATCTGCCACTAAGGCTGAACTTTCAAGTGAATGGCTAAAGGAGGTGGTTGACAAGTTCAACCATCCTGAGAAGTATAACATCAAGCAAACTAATAAGTCATTCTACGAACTGGTAGAGTTGTATATTCACCGTCGTCAGCTGGCCGAAGGCCATGCACGGGTTTTTCGTGTTCTTTCGCGTTGCATTGCCAGGTATGAGGGATTCATTCGGGCGACGGAGAAAGTCAGAAAAGACTATACCTTCTCTATTGATACTGTGACTCGTGGCGACATAGAAGAACTGTCAGACTATATGCGCAATGAGAAAGCCTTGTCAGATCAATATCCCAAGCTCTTTGAAAAGTTGATTGAGAGTTATCCTGCAGCAGTCAAAAAAGGACATAATAAGATTCAGGCACGCGGAGAGAATACTAACATTAAGATGCGCACCAGATTAAAATCTCTCTTTATGTTTTTTGTTGAAGAGGGTCTAACCACCAATCGCCCATTCGAAGGAATAAAGATAGGTACGGCCAAGGTGGGTACACCTATTTATATAAGTATAGAGGAACGTAATAAAATTGCCAGCTATGATCTTGAAAAGAAGTGGCAGGAGATGGATGACGAGTTTCGCAAGAATTGCGGCATGCCAATCCAAACCATCATTATGTGTCGGGATGTGTTCGTTTTCCATTGCTTCATCGGTTGTCGAGTCAGCGACCTCATAAAGATGACTCCTAAATACATAGAAAACAACATACTGGTCTATACGCCACATAAGACAAAGGACGGAGAGGAAGCGATTCAAGCCCGTATCCCACTCCACCCCAAGGCCATTGAACTTATCAATAAATACAAGGGCATGGACGCAAAAGGACGACTTTTCCCGTTCATTTCAGC
This sequence comes from uncultured Prevotellaceae bacterium, assembly GCA_902794405.1. GTDB lineage: Bacteria > Bacteroidota > Bacteroidia > Bacteroidales > Bacteroidaceae > Prevotella. Next base: position 5,408 of record CADBHI010000023.1, on the reverse strand, counting down.
CGATAAGTATAATGACGCGATAAAGGCCATCTTCACGATGTGTGAGATTACCAGGAATGTAGAATGGCGCAATCCACTCACTGGCGAGAACGAGATACGTCCGATTAATGAAATCGCGTCAAGTCATATGGCTCGGCGCACGTTCATTGGTAATGCCTATTTCAAAGTCACCGATCCAAATCTAATTGGAAAGATGTCAGGCCACGTAGAAGGTTCTAAGGCTTTTAAGCGATACCGCAAGATTGAAGATGAAACACTGAAGAATGTGATTGACATGATTGGATAAGTCGATTAAAACTTTTCTGTTCGATCAGAAACCGAACAGAAACGAACAGAAAAGTTACCAGAAAACATAGATGTCACAGAAAACGTCATAGACACGTCATAGACACGTCACAGAAAACGTCATAGACACGTCACAGAAAATCTTGGGTTTGATAAAGGAAGGCCCTTATATTTCGACCTCCAGAATGGCAGACATCATAGGCATTGATCGGAGGAATATTGCAAGAAACACCAAGAAGCTACAAGAGCAACAATTCCTCCGTCGTGTTGGCCCAGATAAACGTGGTTTTCGAGAAACAATTGAATAGACAAAAGTGCGAGATTATCAGGAATGCTGCGTGGAGAAATCCTCTTACTGGCGAGAATGAAACACTGAAGAATGTGATAGATCTCTTAAGATGAATATACCAAAACATTATTATCATAGCACATTTGGAGGGTAGTGCTATGATTGTTTTCCTTTAAGTTTTTGATTTTCCTTCCACAAAGCATTTATTAGATTCACCATATTCCGAATATTCTTTCCGTATTTGGACATAACATCATGATCCGTCAAAACGGCAGTTACAGAATCTTCTATATAAAGTACATCTACATATTTTACCAAGATATTGTCTATTGCATCACCTGCCATTATTTCCTCCGAAGTCTCTAACCAATAATAACAACTGAAAAAATTATAATCCAAGAAGTTTGATATTAAGACTAACTTACCAGTATCTATTGACTCGTTTTTCAATAGCCTGCTAACTTCTTGATGTGAAACGCCTAAAAAATCGCCAAGTTCTGATTGGGTTACTTTCTTCTGTTTTAGGATCCCAAATATCTTCTCACCAATATGTGGATGAAGCAAAATACATCCAGGAGACCAAATGTCATCAGTTTCATCTTTTATATCAATCATGCATTGATATTCAGAATCTAACATTTCTGATTTAGAAAAGTCCGCAAACAGATTGTATTTCAATCGTCTGCAGATACCGTACAGAGTTTCTGTATCTATTGTCTCTTTATTTAATAGGCGTGTTACATACGTTGCTGGTTTTTCCAACATACGTCCCAGTTGAGCCTGAGAAATACCTTTCTCCGCTATGACCTTCCTTATAGTCTGCCCGATATTTACATTTACTACCATACTCAAAAATAGTGCAATTCAGTTAATATTTATTAAAATAAATACACATATTTGTTGCGCTTCAAGTTTTTTGTGTATATTTGCATCAGGTTTAATAAACTGAGCAAAACACCTAATTCATTTTGGGTACAAAATTACAAAAAATAAATAAGATAACAAAACATTTATCAAATTTATACGATATGGTACAAGGTCAATTAAAACAAAAAGAGAATCCCAATACGCCAGTATTAGATGCTGGTTTGGAAACAAAGTTGCTTGCGAGTCAACTGGTATCAGAGGTGCGCAAAAGTCCCGGACACTACTCCTTTACTCTTACAGATTTAGGTGTTATCGAATTTGCAAAGGCCATGCAGATGGCCGCATTTGAAGAGCACGCTTCTAAACAGGATAAAGAAGTTAATCTCTTTCCCAATTCTGATGAATCATTTATAACCAAGAAAGAAGCCATGTTAGGATTTGGTGTTAGCCACACCACACTTTGGAAATGGCAGAAGTCTGGTTACTTGGTTCCCGTCAAAGTAGGGAAGCGTGTATATTACAAGCGTTCAGACATAGAAAACATCATTAAATAGAAAAGAAAGGTCCCGAGCAATCGCCCGGGATAGTCTTCACAGATTTCATACCTCTCCAATACAAGTGCAAAGGTACAACTTTTCTGTGAAACCACCAAATATATTTCAAGAAAAGAATATTATGACGTACGCTTTCTATAAGGTTCGTAAAGATCTCCGTGAAGAATGGTTTGAAGAGCATCCCACTTATTTATTATGGTGGTGCGATTTACTGTACCATGCTACGTGGAGGAATAAGCGTATCAGCATAAAAAACAAAACCATCATGCTCCTTCCTGGTGAACAGGTAGCGAGTATTAACGATCTTGTAGAGCGCTGGAAACGCGGAAGAGATATGATTATAAACTTCATTAGGTTGCTTAAAGAGAAAGGGCTCATAGAGAAACGGACGGCTAATAACATTTCAATTATCCATATAAATGATTACAATTCGAGTATCGAACTCGACAACCATAGTGAGGAAGTGACCGACAACCCTATAGCTAATCAAACGAACAATACACAAAGGATTTCGACGTATTTCCAAAAGGACAAGGCCGACAACCTTTCGGAAGAAGAGTCCGACAACCTCACAACTCAGACCGACAACCTTGCCGACAACCTTGCCGACAACCATAGTGAGGAAGTGATCGACAACCCTATAGCTCATCAAAACCCCAATAAACAAAGGATTTCAAAGGGTTTACAAGAGGACAAGACCGACAACCTTGCCGAAGAAGAGACCGACAACCTTGCCGACAACCTTGCCGACAACACACCTATTTATAAAGAAAAAAGAAGAAAGATATCGACGACGACAACGCATATGAATTTCAAAGAATCATCCGAGGAGGGTATTGCTATAGATGCTGCGATAGAGAGGCTTATTGCCGATCAAGATCAATTGCTGCTTATACAACGCTATACAGGTATCCCAGTGACTGACATAATGAGATGGTCTATAGGATATGTAGATAGGTGTGGAATACAAAAAGGAGGGTTCAACGCCAAAGGTTATAGTGACGTTGTTTCTCACTTTACAGACTGGTTACTATGTCAGAAAAATAAAGGAAAATCACTGAAGCCCAACCAAGTTCAAACCAAATCCCAAGCAAAAGAAGTGTGGAATAAAGTTAAAGCCCACCTTCTTATAAGTTCTGTCGTGCCAGAAGAACTCATCTCATCTCTGGATTTCGTCCAATACGACCCAGAAAACCTATCTATAGGAATAATTGCACCCGACATCAAAACGAAAACTATTGTAAACAAGGAATACAAGAAAATAATAGAAGAATCTTTCTCTCGATACACAAGTTCAAATATTAAAGTACGATGTGGAATTATGAAACAGCAAGAATCACAAACCATAACAAGATAATTATGACAACAAATCACCAGACAAAGTCTGCAGTACGAACAGACAACAACTATGCGCGTGTACAACCTCAGGCTGTGGAAGTCGAAAAAGCAGTTCTTGGAGCTTTGATGATTGACAAGAACGCATTTGACTCTATCAGTAACATGCTACGTCCTGACAGTTTCTATGACCCAAGGAATCAGAAGGTGTTTCTTGCCATTCTGGAACTGTTACAGAAGAATTATCCGATTGATGTATTGTCTGTGACAGAGCAATTAGCACATGATGGAAACCTTGAAGAAGTTGGAGGTCCGAGCTATGTTGCTGAACTTTCGAGCCGCGTAGCCTCTTCGGCTAATATCGAGTACCATGCACGTGTCATTGCCCAAAAAGCTATAGCACGTCAGCTGATAGTCTTAACCTCTAATATCGAGGGCAGAGCCTACGATGAGACAGAAGACATAGATGACTTAATGCAGGAGGCGGAATCAAGAATCTTTGAACTCTCAACACAAAACCTGGCCAACGACTACCAACAGATAAATACTGCTTTGAAAGTCGCTAACGACGAGATTATGGAGGCAAAAGGCAATCTTGATGACGTTACAGGGCTTCACACAGGCTATGAGGAACTGGACAACTATACCTGCGGATGGCAATCTACTGATCTCAATATCATAGCGGGCCGTCCCGGTATGGGTAAAACGACCTTTGCCCTTTGCCTTGCCAGATTTATAGCAGAAGAATGCCAAATTCCCATAGCGTATTTTTCTTTAGAGATGTCATCTGTCCAATTAGTGAAGCGTCTGATTTCTGGCATTAGCAAAGTTGAAGGAAAGAAAATTAAAAACGGTCAGTATGATCAGGCAGAGTTAAAAAGGATTGACCGAGGAATAGGCAGGTTGTGGGATAAGCCCTTCTATCTTGATGAAACACCGGGCTTGTCAATTTACGAGCTACGCACAAAAGTAAGAAGACTTATAAAAGAACATGGAGTGAAGGTCATATTCATCGATTATTTACAACTCATGTCAGCCAGTACTACACGATACAGTACTCGCCAAGACGAAGTTTCGCTTATATCCCGTTCTCTTAAAGCACTTGCCAAAGAGACTGGAACGACGATAATAGCACTTTCACAGATGAATCGTGGTATTGAAGCGCGCGAAGGGTTGGAAGGGAAACGACCGAGACTTAGCGACCTCAGAGAATCTGGAGCTATCGAACAGGATGCTGATATGGTCATCTTTGTACATCGCCCAGAGGTCTATGGCATCATCCATGATGATAACAGAAGAGACTTGAGGGGAACTGCAGAAATAATCATAGGGAAAAACCGAAATGGAGATACGGGTCTGTTCTTGCTAACATTCAAAAAAGAAATCTCATCATTTATAGAGTATCAAGGTTGTGCTACAATGGGAAATCATCAAGCTAATATTATAGTCGACTATGACGAAGACTAATATCATGAATGCTAAATGTAGTGAGAAACCTGGTACTTAGTTAAAAACAATCAATTAGTTAATTTATTAATATTATGGCAAAAATTATTGTTATCTCAAATTCCAAAGGAGGTACGGGTAAAAGTACCCTCTGTATGCAGTTCGCAAATTACCTGGTGTCCCAAGGGAAAAAAGTAATTATTTTTGATTGTGACGAAGGTCAGTCCGTCATGGAACTGCGTCAGATAGAACTGCGCCAGGATCCGGGAGCCACCCTCCCATGGGAAGTTTACAACGCGACCTCAAATTCTCGTTCTTTCGTTGAGAGAGCGAGGACGATGGATGATGTCTATATTCTTGTTGATTGCCCGGGTTCCTTTAATCCCAATCTTCTGACCTTCTTCCAGAATGCAGATGCAATTGTAATACCTTTCCGATACGACGATGTCGTCGTACTGCGCACAATGACCTTCGTAAAGGTCCTAAATGCAGCCCATATAACTGCAAAGAAACTATTCCTACCTAACTATATTGGTAACTACTCAGCACCCTATAGTGCATGAGTAGTTGCCTTACTGTTGTACGACAGCAAGAATCGCATTGAATTTAGAGTTGCCATTCTTCATGGCAGT
>CADBHI010000022.1 GCA_902794405.1 uncultured Prevotellaceae bacterium | reverse complement strand
ACGGACTTTGACGGCGCCGTTGCCGGCTGGCAGGTGACCCTTGCCGACGGCTTGACCACGACTGCCACGTTCCAGGAATATACCATCCCCGCCGCTGTTGTCGAGACCCTTCCCGACGCGGTCAAGGCGCAGCTGCCTGCCCCTGACGAGAACGGGAACATCACCGTCAGCCTCATCAGCGCCGACAATAATATCGACGTCACCTACAGCGGCGACGCCTCCACGATATCAGGCCTGACAGTGACTGACACCGACGGCAACCCCGTGACCGACAGCTACGACAATATCGTAGTGGCCGGGCAAGACGCAGGCGACCCGCACGAGTTTGTCTTCTTAATGCCCGCCGCCAACGTCATGGTCAATGTTGCCAATAGCTCGACGCTCACGCTCGTCGCCAACGGAAATGGCACCGTCGGCTTCGACGGCCTCGACGACAGCTTCGACTATCACAACTCGCTCACAACGCAGGACGAATTCAACGAAATGACCATCATCGACGTCAATGGTACCTGGGAAAACGATCCATCTTGCGGCACTTGGCAGTTCAGTGGAGGCGAAACATTTTATCAATATGGCATAGACAAAGCCGGCGACGACTGGCTTATAACCCCAGCCCTCGAGATGAAAGCCGGCGCCACCTATACCGTCGGATTTCAGGCATGTTGTTCTATGCCCTCATACCCGGAATCCTTCGAGGTGAAGGCCGGCACGGCATTAACGGCCGACAATCTCTCGGCAGGCGCGCAGGTGATGGCCGGCACCACCGTCAACTCTCAGAGTTACACTATCTACAGCGGCACGTTCACGCCCACCGCTGACGGCACCTATTACATCGGCATCCACTGTACCAGTAGGCTGCCCGCGGGTTGCTTGTATGTGAAAGACCTCTCCGTCACCAGCAATCTGCCCGCTGGGGTGACGCCCTACGTGGAGAACGGCCAGACGGTAGAAGGCAAATACCGCGTTGTGCCCGGCACCGAGGTTCCCGTCTTGGCCACGGCCGACGAGAACTACAACGTAACCAGATGGACTGACGCTGACGATGCCGAGTACACCACCGGCATCGCCAACAACGACTTCTTCATCACCAGCCCGTCGGACATGTTCCCCGCCAAGAGCACGCTGACGCTCACCATGGGCTCCGACGACGAAACCGCACAGGCCTACTTCAGCATGAATGGCTATCTGGTGACCATCCCCGCCGGCGAGTACATCACCTACTACAGGGAAGGCGAGGCCCTGACGATCGTCGATGACGAGGTGAAGCTCTACACCGTCACCGCCGTCGCCGATGCCACCGCCACCATCACCGAGCTGGGCGTTGCCGCCGCCGGCACCCCGCTCTTAGTGAAGAACAACGGCTCACAGGAGAAGACCGTGCTCTTGATTCTCACCGACGCTACCGCTGACGCCGTCACGCCATACGCTGGCTTCAAAGGAACCGCCGTCGCTACCACCGTTGCCGCCAGCTCAGCCACGACCCGCAACTTCACCTGCAACGGACTGCAGTTCGTTGCCGTGCGCAGCGACCTCGACATCAGCGCCAACAAGTGCTGGCTTGAAGTCGGCGCCACGAACAACGCCCGCCAGCTGAAGATTGTCGTCGGTGACGCCACCGGCGTCAGCGTGGTCAGCGGTTTGCCCGCTGACTCTGGCACCTGGTACGACCTAAGCGGCCGTCGCGTGGCCAAGCCCGCGAAGAAGGGTGTGTACATCAAGAACGGCAAGAAAGTAGTAGTTAAGTAGTTAAGAAGTTAAAGAAGTTAAGAATATGGAAAAGAAGATATTCATGCTGCTCACAATGGTCATGACCGCCGTGACCGCGAGCGCCTATCAACTCATCGCCGTTACCGACCCCGCAGGGCGCGGCACCGTCTCGTTCAATGTCGCCGGCGTCGACGGAGTATCCGAAGCCGCCGAGGGCCAGGATGTCTATGTGACCATTGCCCCCACGACGGGCTGGGTCGTCAATATGCCCGTCGGGAAGTGGGGCGCCGCCGATGCGTTAGTGCGCCGGATGGCCGCTGCCGCCCCAGCTGACGACGATGTGGAGCTCCTTGATGAGATTGGCCTGACCTTCATCACGGAGAATGCCACCACCCGTGCCCGCACTTATAAGTTCACCATGGAGCGTGCCGACGCTGAGATCAGCTGCTCGTACAAGAAGCTGCTAACCCATGAGGACATCACCATCCTCCCCATCGCCGATCAGACCTACACCGGCGAAGCCATCGAGCCGACGATTACTGTGAAGGACGGTTCACCCGTCCTTACCTTGGGCACCGACTACACCGTCACCTACTCGAGCAACGTGAACGCCGCCCTTAAGACGGCCACCGAGAACGCCCCGACGGTGACCATCACCGCCGTCAGCACCAGCGAGACGTACGCCGGCGAGACCTCCGTGACCTTCACCATCCTGCCGAAGGCTCTGGAGGCCAGCATGATTGGTGACATCACCGCCGTGACTTACAACACCGAGGCATTCACGCCGGAACCCGCCGTCACCTACAACAGCATGACGCTGGCGAAGGGTACTGACTTTACCTACAGTTACAGCAACAACACCAACGCCGCCCTCTCGACGGCTGCCGAGAACGCCCCAACGGTGACCATCAACGCCGTGGCCAACGGCAACTACAGCGGCTCGGCCTCGAAGACCTTTACGATCAATCCCGCCACGCTGACCGCTGCCACGCTCTCGGAAACGAACCTTCTTTATGACAAGACCGAACTGAGCGCCGTGGTGGCATCTGTCACCGCCGGCACGCTCCCCGTGCCCAGTACTGACTACGACGTGACCAACAACAGCGCCACGAACGTGGGCAACTACACCGCCATCATCACCGGCAAGAACAACTTCACCGGCTCGGTGGAGGCACCCTTCAGCATCGTACCCGCCGACGCACAGCTCTTCACGCTGACCGTGGAGCCCGACGAGTTCACCTACGACGCCACCGAGAAGATTCCAGCTGTCACCGTGAAGGACGGCGACGACGTGCTGACCCTCTGGAACGAGGAGACACAGACCGGCGACTACTTGCTGACCATCACCAACAACGTAAACGCCGGCACCGCCACCGTCACCGCTACCGGTAAGGGCAACTACGTCGGCACGCAGACCGCCACGTTCACCATCGACAAGGCCGAGCTGACCGTCACCGCCGACAACAAGAGCATCACCTTCGGCGACGCGAAGCCCACCTTTACCGTCAGCTACGAGGGCTTCGCCGGAGAGGATACTGAGGCCGACCTCGGCGGCACCCTTTTCTTCGACTGCGACTACGTGCAGAACCAGAGCGGCGTGGGCGACTACGCCATCACCCCGAAGGGTCTGACCGCTGACAACTACATCATCGGCTACGAGGACGGCACGCTGACCGTCGGCAAGAAGAGCTTCGGCGACGGCGACGTCAGCATCACTGTTCCAGGCGTGACCTACACCGGCAAGCCCTTGACGCCCGCCCCCACCGTGAGGTTCCACGGTATGACGCTCGTCGAGGGAACTGACTACACCACGGAGTACAGCGACAACGCGGATTGGGGCACTGGCAAGGTGACCATCAAAGGACAGGGTAACTACGACGGCGAGTGCGAGGCTACGTTCAACATCAGCCGCCGCGACCTGAACGATGATAACATCAAGATTGCCTATATCTATCAGGAGGTGTACGACACCGAAGAGCACATCCCACGCATAGAGGTTCGCGACGGCTTGGTACCGCTGGTCTTGGACGTTGACTACAAGGTGACCTTCAGGGACAACGTGGAGGCCGGCTCAGCACGAGTGACCTTCGAGGGCCTCGGCAACTACAAGGGCAAGGTGAAGAAGTACTTCAACATCAAGAGCTACGTGATAGACGCCGAAATGATCCAGGCCATCGCCGACCAGGCATGGACGGGTGAGGCCGTAGAGCCAGCCGTCACCGTCGTCAACGGCACGATGACGCTGACCGAGGGCAAGGACTACACGGTGAAGTACAAGAACAACGTGAACGAGGGTACCGCTACGGTGATTGTGAACGGTACCGGCAACTTCCGCAGCGTAGACTTGGTGAAGACCTTCAAGATTGTGAAGAAGGCCGAGACAGAAGCTGATCCCGGCACCATAGAGGATCCAGGCAACGCCACCGCCATTGCCACTCCCGCGGCCGGCGGTTTACCTGTCGGCACCGCCTACACCCTCGGCGGCCTCAAGGCTAAGGCCAACGAGAAGGGCGTGGTGATCATAGACGGGAGACTGGTGCTGAAGAAGTGAACTGAATGACAGCAGGCTGAAGCATCGGCGACTTGGCGGTGATGGAGCCATTGCCCTTGACCACCACCATGCACTTGCCGAAGAAGGCCTTGCGCTGAGGAGAAGGGGTGGCCATGCCTTCGGGTGTGACCACCCTCATTCGTTCCATGGAGGTCTGACACCCGTTGTCGGTACCGAGGATGGAGCCGTCGCCTTCGCCAATGAAGGTGATCATATCCTCGGCCCAAGGGCAGAGGTTGCCGTCGTTGTCGACCACCTCAGCCGTAATAAAGGTGAGCTCCTTGCCCTGATAGTCCTTAGTGAGCCGAATCTTAGCAGGAGCACCAGCGGTACGTATGACCTGCTGGCAGACGACCTGTCCATTCTTACGCGAGACAGCCTTGACCTCGCCGGGCTCGAAGATGACTCGCCAGCCCACATGATACTCAGTGGTGAGGCCAGGTTTCCAGCCTGCGCTGCGATGGGCAGCCTTGCGACGTACGCCCTGACTCTTTCCATTGATGAAGAGCTCGACCTCGTCGGCCTGGTTGAAGTAGCACCACAGGTCGATATAGTCACCAGGAATCCAGTTCCAGTGGGGGAAGAGATGGAGCATGGGCTTGTTGGTCCACTCGCTCTGATACATGTAATAGGTATCCTTGGGGAAGCCTGCGAGGTCGATGATGCCGAAGTAGGAGCTTCGTGCGGGGAAGCCGTAGGGCGTAGGCTCGCCAATGTAGTCGAAGCCCGTCCAGATAAACTGTCCGCCGACATGCGGGGTATACTTGACTACGTCCCACATTTCCTCATGGGATGCACCCCACGAGGCGCGCATGTTGTCGTAGGCCGAGCACATGAACGAGGGGTCGGTATAGGGAATCCACCACTCCACGGGTGCCTTGTAGACGGAGTCGGAGGGCATCTTGTAGAAGCCACGTGTCTGCAAAGCACTCACGCTCTCGGTGAAGATGAACGGCTTGTTAGGGAAGTTCTTGGGCACGTCCTTGGCCCACTGCTGGTGGTAGTTGAAGCCGATGAGGTCGAGGGCGCCGCTCTTGAACAGATGGTTATTGGGCGACGGTTCCTGACAGCCAGCAGTAATGGGTCGTGAGGTATCGTAGCGTCGTACGATTTCGGCGAGGTGCTGCGTCATCAGGCTCTGTACCGAGAGTTCGCCATCCTTGGCCAACATCGAAGCATCGTGGCCGGCATTGAGAATGAGGTTGGCCTGTTCCAACGTCAAAGTGTCGGCAGCAGCATCGCTCCACTGTTCGAGCACCTCGTTGCCTATCGACCACATGAGGATGCAGGGATGGTTACGGTCGCGCAGCACGAGGTCGGTCAGGTCGCGCTCATGCCACTCGTCGAAGAAACGGGCGTAGTCGTTCTGCGTCTTACGGCGGCGCCACATGTCGAAGCTTTCGTCCATGACGATGAAGCCCATGGTGTCGCACATGTTCAGCAGTTCAGGAGCCGGTGGATTGTGGCTCGAACGGATGGCGTTGACGCCCATCTGCTTCAGCTTTAATAATTTACGGTGCAGGACATCCTCATGGATAGCGGCACCGAGGCAACCGAAGTCATGATGTTCGCAAACACCATTCAGCTTCATATTCTTGCCATTGAGCCAGAAGCCCGTCTTCGCGTCGAAGCGGAAACTGCGGAAGCCAGTTGTGGTGACATAGGTATCAACGAGCTTGCCCCCTACCCTGACCTGCGTCACCACCTTATATGTATTAGGTGACTCACACGACCACAGCTTAGGTTTGTTCACACTAATAGACGACTTCCTGCCAGAGGAACGGCCGACTATGCGTCCGTCGGGACCAAGGAGAAGGTTTTCTACGTTGCCGTACTTACCATCCAGGGTGACGACGATATTGACCTTACCCCGATTCTTATTCACCGTTGACGTGACATGGGTACCCCAATGAGCCACATGGGTGGACTCGGTCATGGTAAGCCATACGTGGCGATAGATGCCGCAACCGGAATACCAGCGAGAGTTGGGCTGGTCGCTGTTGTCAACACGGACGGCAATGACATTGTCTCCAGTACGCAGGTAACGAGTAATCTCGTACTCAAACGAACTATAACCGTAAGGGCGGTAACCCACCTTCTCGCCATTAACGTAGACAGTGGCGTTCATGTAGACGCCATCAAACTCCAAGAAATACTTACAGACATTACGTATACGGAAATGCTTGCGGTACCAGCCTACCCCACCGGGCAGTGCACCGCCACTGGCCCCACTGGGGTTTGAGACAGAGAAGTCGCCCTCGATGGCCCAGTCGTGGGGCACGTCTAAACGTCGCCAGTGGGCATCATTATACTCTACTGTGGACATCTGGACCGAGTCGGCCAAAATAAAACGCCAGTCAGCATCAAAACTCTGACGCTGACGGGCTTGTAGGGTTGTCAATGCACAAAGGGCGCTGACAATACAAAGAATTCTTTTCATAGTTTCACACTCACTGCCTTACCGTTATACGTTACCATCTTGCCCTCAGGATTCTCTAAGTTCAAGGGTTTGGGGGCATCCTTGCCGACGAGTACTACATTGAAGCGGCGCTGCTTCAGCATGCCGGGGAACTGCCCCTTGCGGGCTCCAAATGTCACGGTAGAAGAGGCATCGTCGTAGGTAATGTCGATGGTGGCATACTTACCCTTCTCGTAGTTGTAGTTTGTACCCTCGTCCTCATAAAGCTGGAACTCGCCATCCTGACCGGCATAGACATAAAGGTTAATCAGCTCAGCGGGCTTTTCGTCGCTCCACTGCATGGCGGGACCGAAGGGAATGATAGCACCCTCGCGTACGAAGACGGGAATCTGCTCGTAAGGAGCATCAACTACGAGCCTACGGCTCGAAAGTGAAGAGTGAAGAGTGAAGAGTGAAGAATTTGCTGCCGCCGTCGGGTCGCTGTCTATGATTTTCTCGCCACTATAAAGGTCGTACCAACCGGTTTGGGCAGGGAAATATACGGAGCGGTTGCGAGCCTTATAGTAACCCACGGGACAGGCCATCAGCGCTGGGCCAAGCATCCATTGGTTGCCGACGTTCTCGACCTCGCTGTCACCGTTGAAGTCCATCACCAAAGCACGCATTAAGGTGTAGTCCTTGAAGTGTGCCCAGCCTGCTAATGAGTAGAGATAAGGCATCAGCTGGTAGCGCAGACGGTCGTAGTAGACAAACGACTTATAGGCAGGATGATTGTCGGGAGCAATGTTCCAGATTTCACGCAGCGGCCACTGACCATGACTGCGGAACAAAGGAATGAAAGCACCAAACTGGTTCCAGCGTGTCTGCAGCTCACGCCACTCCTTCAGGTCCTCGTTCTCCTGGCCTGTGCGGTCGAAGAGCCGTTGAGCTTCCTCGTAGCGTTTCTCCACACAGAAGCCGCCCTGGTCCATAATAGTTCAGTCCGGCAGTCATCTGAGCACGCATGTCCTCCCAGCGGGTGCCGATGTCGCCGCTCCAAGTTGCTGTCGAGTAGCGCTGCTCGCCGGCAAAGCCGCTACGGGTGAGCAGGAATACACGAGGCTCGTTAGCCTTACCCTTCCAGACACCACGCTGACCGTTATAGATGGCATCAGCATTAACGGTTGAGTAGGCATTGAAGTACTCCGTAGAAGTACCCAAAGCGGTGGGACCAGAGAGTGCCTTGCGGTACCACATGGGCGTGCAGTCTCTGACGTTAGGCTCCGAGGCATCCATCCACCAGGCATCGACACCAGCCACACCTTTCTTATTATACTTCGTGTATAGATTCTCATCCATCTGTCGCCAAAACATCTTGCGGGCTTCAGGATCGTAAGCATCGTAGAAGCCATTCTTATAGCCGGGGCCTACCCAGTCGTGGATGTCGTCGGTTGGCGACTGGTTGTACATCCAGCCCTTGGCATCGAGCTCCTTGTAGTTGTCGGTGTTCACGTAGAACTTCGGCCAGACGCTGATCATGAAGCGACCATGCATCTGATGCACATCGTCGAGCATCTGCTGGGGATTGGGATAGCGTGAAGCTTCAAACTGATGGCTGCCCCACTGGTCCTCAGGCCAGTAGTTCCAGTCCTGCACAATGTTGTCAATAGGAATCTGACGCTTGCGGAACTCGGCCAGCGTTGATACAATCTCATCCTGAGTCTTATAACGCTCACGGCTCTGCCAGAAGCCCAAGGCCCACTTCGGGTACAACGAAGCCTTGCCCGTCAGGGTGCGATAGCCCGAGATCACCTCATCGAAGTTCTTGCCAGCAATGAAGTAGTAGTCCATGTCCTTTGCCATCTCACACCAGATGGTCAGGGCATCGCGGTCTTCGGCAGCACGAGGCTTTGCCACACGAAGTCCACAGTAGGACTCGCCGCCGTCGGGTTGCCACTCTATACGCAAGTGGGTCTTCTTGTTCTGCGTCAGCATCGCACTGAACTTATAGGCATTGGGGTTCCAAGCCGTACGCCAGCGCTCTTGCACCACCTCCTTGCCGTCGATATACACCTTGATATAGCCGGCGTAGTAGAGAATGAACTGATAGTTATCCGTCTGGGGGGCTTCAATAAAGCCCTCGTACACCACATTGGCGCCAGCCAGGTTGAAGCCCTTCGGCAGGTTTTTAATACCTCCGTTGTCGGTCTTCAAGGCAATTTCCGATTTCTCGGGCGTACCATATTCATAATAGATGGAGTCCTCGTCGCGTACCAACTTTTTGCCTCTTGCGTCGATATAGGTGCCCGTCAGGTGGCCTTCCCTACCCTGCTTGTCGTAGAGCTTGAAGGCACGGTTCAGCTGCTGGTAGTCGTTCGGATTGCCGAAACGGCAGTAGGAATAGGCATCCCACAACAGGCCGTAGCCCTTGGTCGACAGCACGAAAGGAATCGAGACCTTGGTGTTATACTGGAAGAGGTCTTCATTCTTTCCCTTCATATTGAATTCTTCCGACTGGTGCTGACCCAAGCCGTAGAAAGCCTCGTCATCAGGCGAGTCGAATGTCATCTGCCACGAGAGGCCATGCTTCTGTTCCTCCGTAGGCTGCACGCCACCCTTGATGCCCAGCTCGCGTTCTGGCACGGTGAAGTCCCAGAACTGCTTGCCATTCCCGTTCTCCGTTTCTTTCAAGAGCCGTACCTTTCCCTCGCCGTCGTAGAACCATACTTCGCCCTTGGCCTTACTGACCACGGCACGTACGTTCTTAGACACCACACAGACGGCCTCGTTGGTTTCCTCGATGGTGTAACTGCCTTTGGCAGGTGCCTGCTGTGGCACAATCATGAGGCTGGCAGGCTTCACAGGAAGTTCTTCCTTCGGCGTAGCCCGTACACGGATGATGTTATCGTTAATCACTTCGAGGCATATCACCTTCGCTTGTCCACCATCAGGGCGGATGGTTACTGTATTACCCTGCTGCTTCACGTCAGCAGCCTGCATTGTCATGGTTCCCGCTAAAAGCAGCGTAACCATCAAACCTTGTTTATTATTCATATTTATAATTTAGATCTTCAATCATTGACACCATCAATCATCCATCTGGACGGCATACTCAATAGGTGCATCATCTTCCGGCTTTATATCAGCAGGCAGACTGATGACAAAGATGGTTCCCCCATCAGGATTATCTTCAGCACGGGCTGTACCACCGTGCATATCAACAATACGCTTCACCACGTCAAGACCGATTCCTGAATGCTCATCAAACAGATGGGAGCGAGCATCATCAGGAATGCCAAGACCGCGGTCAGCCACTCGTATCTCAGCCATATTGTCCACCTTAGCCAAGCTCACCTTGATCCGTGAACCACGTGGTGAGAACTTAGTGGCGTTGCTTATGAGTATCTCAAACAGACGGGTCAGCAATACGGGGTCAAACCTCATCGTCAGACGGTTCAACGATGTAGAGAACGACAGTTTGCACGCTTTCTCCTCAGGCATTTTGTAACCCTCAACAGCAGTTCTGGCAAAGTTGACGAGTTCGTCAACAACCGGCTGGTAAAACAGTTTCTCCTGTGGAGTCTCAGGAGCCTGCT
Organism: uncultured Prevotellaceae bacterium; assembly: GCA_902794405.1. Lineage (GTDB taxonomy): Bacteria > Bacteroidota > Bacteroidia > Bacteroidales > Bacteroidaceae > Prevotella. The sequence continues at coordinate 36,576 of CADBHI010000022.1, read as the reverse complement.
TCAAGGTGACGCCCTCTTTCATGAGCTGTGCCCTCATATCGTTCATCCACTGTATCTTCTCCATTTCCCGAAGCTGCTGTTCCAGTTCCATACGCTCTTTCTGACGACGCAGGAAGTAGCGGCGCCACAGCCATACAGCAGCCAGCACAGCCAACACGTAGAACAACATAGCCCAACGTGCACGCCAGAATGGTGCTGCGACATGAATATCAAGTGAAATTTCATCTTCGCCAATCGTTCCATCGTCGTTAAGCATACGGACACGCAACGTGTAATCACCATACCGAAGAGACATGAAACTGATGTTAGGATTTACTTCCGACGTTTTCACCCAGTCCTCATTCACGCCTTCCAACATATAGACAAAACGTGATGGATTGTGTATCTCACCACTATTGGAGGCCAACTGCACGGTAAACTGGTCCTTGTAGCTCAACGACAGCTTACGACATTCGTTCAAGGCTTTCTCCAGTATCACACGACCATTGATTTCTTCGCCTACAACCACGTCACGGTCTGCTACCTGCAATCCACTGAAAAGAGGAATCTCCTTCACACGGTTCTCAGACATACTCTTGGGATTCAGGATATCGAGACCGCCCTGTCCTCCAACGAGAATCACGCCAGTCTTGGTATCACAAATAGAACGCTGGTTGTAAGGACCTATCTGTAGTCCGTCACGGTTGTTGAAGCTACGCACCAGAAAATGATAGCGTCCATTGTCCTGCTGTTGGACAACAACGTTTGATATACCGTAGTCCGTGACAAGCCACATCGTATGCTGGTCATCCTCTATGATACCATTGACTGTATTACCATAAAGACCAGACCTGATATTGAGCATATAGACTTCACCAGTCTTGGGATTCCAGACCGAGGCACCAGAAGTGGTACCCTGCCAAGCCAAGCCCCTGCTGTCCTCCATCGCCGTGATAGACATCTCAATGACACCCATATCCTTATGCTGGTCAGTCAGCTCACGGTTCACTATACGAAGTGTCTTGGGGTTAATCAGCGAATAATACTTTGAGTGGGACACCATCAGCCATCCCTTCTTCGTTCGTGTAATCGTTGAGATATAGTCACTTGGCAGTGTCGAGTTTCTCGTATTGAGGGTTGTGAAACGTCCCGTCTTCTTGTCTATGCGCTGTACGCCGCCACCCAGGGTGCCAATCCAGATGTTTCCCCACTGGTCTTCGTACACCGTCCACACATTATTGTTAGCCAGTCCTAAGGTGTCGCCCGTAGCCCGATAGTTGGTAAACTGTCCGTTCTTAATGTGAATAAGACCACCCTCGTATGTACCAAACCACACGGAGCCATCGCTGGCAGCCAACGAGCCAACCATTGTGTTGGACCCGATGCCTGAATTTTCCTTATTATAGACAACGACCTCATCAGTACGACTATCAAAACGGATAATACCCTTATCGTTGGTTCCAAGCCAAGTGTAGCCACGCTTGTCATAACAGATGGTGTTAATGACTCCCATCTCCTTGTTCCGGAACATCGAAGCACTGGACACTGTAAGATTCAAACCATTCATATAGGAGCCAATCCACATGCGTCCCAGCTGATCCTGATACAAGTTACGCAGCGTATTGTCACTAAGACTACTCTCGTCGTACTTGTTATTCAGGAACTGTTTCATTTCCTTTCCTTTCAAGTCTATGACATAGAGGCCGCCGTGGTCAGTAGCCAACCATATACACTGCTTATCATCGGCAAGCATGTCCCATAGCGACAATTCCTCAGGCACATTGTTGATGCCCAACGACTGAAGATACGAAATGACGGAGTGGGCCCACTTGCCCGTTTTTGCATCCCTGACAAAAGAACCAGCCGACGTGATAATCCAGAGATTACCCTCACGGTCATAGCGTGGTTTACAGTCTTGGTCATGCGTCAACCCGTTTCTCGGCAAATATGAATCCTTGCTGATTATGACATCGCGCTCGCGGTCGAAGGTAATCACCTCACCTTTGTTTGAAGCCAACGCCACAAGATTACCGAACTCCGCCATGCCTGAAACGCCGATTTCCTGAACGAATTCCTGTTCATCATAGCCAAACGGGAACTTCTTCACATGGCCATTGGTAGGATTCAAGTGGAAGAAGCCATCGTTGTAGGTCTTTACCCAGAACTCTTTCTTGCTATCGACAAACAGGTATTCAAGTCCACCCGTCACACCGTGTTCTTCCAGCCATCGCTCTGGATGACGGTCACAATGTTCGGTCACGGGGTCGAATATGCAATAGCTCATGCTCTGACGCAGCCACAGCTTGCCATCGGCATCTTCAAAAATCTCACCGACATAGTCTGAACGCAATGTCGTCGTATCGCGGATTTCAGAATAGAAACTCTTCACGCGGTAACCGTCATAACGATTGAGGCCATAGGATGTACCAATCCACACAAAGCCTTTTGTATCGCGGTGGACACAGAGTACCTGTGAATTTGACAGACCGTCACGGGTATCGAGACGGCGGAATTTCATATCGGTAATGGCCGCCAACAAAGTAGCTGGCAGGACAAACATCATCACCGACAAGCATAAATTCTTGCGCATGTTCATAATTTGTATCGGTCAGTATTAGTCTGCAAAAATAATCATTTCTATTGAAATGACCAAATAAAACATCACGTTTTTTCAGAATATGGCGTTTTCAGAGGCTTTATCGCTTTGCCGAAGTGTCTCGGATAACCAGTTTCTGGGGTACAATCTCCTTACGAACCTTTGAGTCACCATTGATATTGGCCAGCAAGAGCCTACAAGCCGTCTGCCCCATCAAAAACGACTGATCCTCGATGGCAGAAAGCCGGGGAGTGGTGTAACGGGCATGAACATCTTCTGTAAATCCAATGAGTGCAACGTCTTCTGGCACACGCAATCCTTGCTGCACAATTGCATTGTAAGCAGCAAAGAGCAAAATGTCGTTGCAGGCCAAAATGGCATCAGGACGGTCAGGACGCTGCAAAAGGGCAACCGTATTCTTCTGTGCTATGTCATACTCAATATTATCGCAAACCACCAATTCGCGGTCTATGGGAATCCGATTCTCGCGCAAGGCCTCTAAATAGCCATGCTTACGGCGCCGCACCATGTCCAGATGGTTAGGGCCACCGATAAAGGCAATGCGGCGGCTACCCGTTTCAATAAGATGCTGCGTGGCCTGTTGTGCCGCCTCGTCACCATTGGCAGTAACGCTGCTGAAACGGTCTGTCAGGCAGGTACGACCAAAGAACACCAATGGAACACCTAAGTCACCTAGTGTTTCGAAATGATGATAGTCAGTGGTATTCTGTGTCAGGCTGGCAATGATACCCACCACGTGAAGACCGATAAAGTTGTCAACGGCACGTTGTTCTGCAGAATAGTCTTCGTGGGTATTGGTACTGATCACGCTATAGCCGGCACGTGCAGCCTCATCTTCAATACCGTCGAGCACAGCTGCAAAATAGTGGGTTACCAGGTTAGGCACCACTACCCCAATGACCTTGGGTGCCTCCTTACGGAGACTCTGTGCAAAGGGATTCGGACGGTAATTACGCAGCTGCGCCAATTCCTTCACACGCTGCTGCATCTCCAGCCCTATTTCGGGTGAAGAATGCAGCGCACGACTGACGGTTGCTATGCTGACACCCAACTCCTCAGCCAAGTCTTTTAGTGAAGTCCTATGCATTGCCATGCTGCAAAGTTAAACATTTTATTCAGATTTCGCAAACGTTTACGTAACTTTTTTCATTATGAAGCTAAAAGTATTAACAGGAAATACTTACCTTTGCATCCAGAATGAGTAATGAATAGTTGATAATAAGTTAGTTAGTACTATACGGGACTGTCGTGATGACACTCCCGTTTTTTCTTTTTACAGGTTACCCATAGAATTCCTTGTACCACTCTGCAAACGCACGCAGACCATCACGGAGTGAAGTTGAAGGCTTGAAGCCATAGTCACGCTCCAGTGCTGAAGTGTCGGCATAGGTCATCGGTACATCACCAGGCTGCATAGGCACAAGTGCCTTGTGAGCTTCGAAATCATAGTCCTCAGGCAAAACCTTCGCCCGAATCAGTTCCTGCTGCAGGATATCCACAAAGTTCAGCAGGTTTTCGGGTTGGTTGTTTCCGATGTTATAGACGGCGTATGGCGGCAATGGCAGACCGTCCTCACCCTGCTTCTTCTCAGGAGCTCCTTGCATGATACGCACTACTCCCTCAACAATGTCATCCACGTATGTGAAATCACGCATGCAGTTACCATAGTTGAAAATCTGTATGGTCTCACCCTTGCGCAACTTGTTGGTGAAGCCGAAATAGGCCATATCAGGGCGACCGGCAGGGCCATAGACCGTAAAGAAGCGCAGTCCCGTAGAAGGAATGTTGTAAAGCTTGGAATAGGCATGGGCCATCAGCTCGTTCGACTTCTTGGTAGCGGCATAGAGCGACACGGGATTGTCTACCTTATCGTCGGTTGAGTAAGGCACCTTCTTGTTTGAACCATACACACTCGACGATGAAGCATAAACCAAATGCTCTACAGGCCAGTGGCGGCAGGCTTCCAAAATGTTGTAGAACCCGATGAGGTTCGACTGAATGTAGGCATCAGGGTTGGTAATTGAATAGCGAACACCAGCCTGAGCTGCCAGGTTCACCACCACTTGCGGCTGATACTTTTCGAAGATGCCGTCGATGGTTGCCTTGTCGGCAATGTCGCCACGGATGAATGTCCAAGGCTCTGCCGAGAGTTCCTTCAGCCTGTATTCCTTCAACGCTACATCGTAGTAGTCGTTCATATTATCTATACCCACGATGGTGGCACCTTTCACATCCTTCAAAAGCCGCTTCACCAAATTGCTGCCAATGAATCCTGCAGCACCAGTCACAAAAATCGTCTTGTTGTCTAAATTAATCTTTTCCATATTTCTCTACTGCTTCATAATAAGTATCCAAACTACCAATATCAAAACGGCCTGCACTCATTGGCCAAGCATGCATCGTGGTATGCTCCACCATATAGTGGGCCAGGTTACCTGGGGCATCTTTCCCGCAACCATTCTCCACAGAGTGGCGTACTAAATCCAGGTCTTTGCTCCTGTAAATATAGAAAGGTGGAACGGCCCAATGGCTCTTCGGCACCTGGGGTTTCTCTTCCATGCCTAACACCCGCATCTGGTCGTCCAACTCAACAACGCCCGTTCGCTGCAGCTTTTCAATGGAGGGTTGTTCGTGACACATGATGCAACTGGTACCCTTCTGCTTCGAGAAGTCCACAAACTCCTGAAACGAGAAGAACAACAGATTGTCGGCAGCTACCACCAACAGGTCGTCATCGATATCAAGCTGCTCCATCGCAAACAACAGGTCGCACACGGCTCCAAGCCTTGTTTCGTTGGTTTCAGTGCCGTCATCCACAATGGTGATTGGCTTCTCGTAATGTTGCTCCAATGCCCAGTCTTCGAAAATACTGGCAAACTTATGGTTCGTAATAATGATATGCTCGTCAACCTCTGGTATCTTGTCAATGTCGTCGAGCATTCTTCCTAAAATGGTGTTCTCACCTATCTTCAGCAACGGCTTAGGAAAGTTCTTAGTCAACTCCCCTAACCTTGTAGCATATCCTGCTGCTATAACTATATTTTTCATAATGATGAATGTGAATTATACAAACCTCGCTCCGTCGTCGGGTTTCACCCAAAATACCTGGAAGGTCTTTTCATACTCTGGGAATTGTTCCAAATACTGCTCCGTCAGCTTCTGCTCAATGTCTTTCTTATAGGCAGGATCGACCAACGCAATGCAGGCACCCTTGAAACCTGCCCCCGAGAAACGGCCACCATAGACACCTGGCTGCTTACGCATAATCTCGTAGATGGCAATCAGCTCGGGCGACCCACACTCATAGTTATGGATACTCGACTCACAGGAATCGAACGACAGCTTACCAAACAACTTCATATTGCCTGTTTCCCATGCCGTCACTCCTTGTCTCACCCTACGATATTCCGAATAGAAATGCTCAGCCCGTCGTGCAAACCTTGCTGGCATGGCAATGCGTGTTTTATCGAACGTCGCCTTGGGAATGTCACGCAAGAAAGTCTTGTCGAATGTTTTCAGGGGCTGATCCGTGTAGGCCAGCATGTTCCATGCCGCCGTCTTGCATTCGTATACTCGGAGGTTATAATCTGAATTCACCAAGCTACGCGTCAGTCCCGAGAAGAAGATGCCGATCTCAAAGTCCGGCATATCAGGATGACGCTTGATAATGCGCCAGTCGTTCGAGTCACAATCCAGGAACAAAAGACCGTCCTTCTTGCCTAAGGCAATACAGGCCTGGTCAAGCAGACCATTGTTCAGTCCTATATATTCACGCTCAGCCTCTGAGGCAATCTTGACAATCTCAAACGGCTGCAGCGTAATGTCATTCGCCTTTGCAAAAGCCATCACATAGGCAATCAGTACTGCCGCACTTGATGACAGTCCACCAACGGGCAGCGAACCCTGTATCACGCCATCAATGCCATGCTTCAATTCAAAACGTTTCCTCAATGCATACTTTGCGCCACGGGCATAGTCGCCCCAATGTCCCTCTTTGACCTGTGAAGGTGAGTCAATCTCAAAATCCACGACTCCCTCAAAGGTCTTCGATTCAAGGTGTATGTGCGTTGTAGTATTCACATTAAACCACAGGTTAACACCCTTGTCGATGGCAAAGCCTGTAACCAGACCGTGCTGGTGGTCAACATGCGCACCTAACGGACAAACACGGTATGGTGCAAAGATTTGATACTGATAGTCTCCCATATAATCGTTTGTTTTTTGTTTTACGCCACAAAAGTACACTATTTTCATCAAACTGCCAAACATTTCTGTGCGAAACATGGCGGGTTTGGATTTTTTTCGTACCTTTGCAGCCAGATTGTAAATTTACTACCGTTATGAAACAACTTTTTACTACCAAACTATCGACTTCACGTCGTTTGTCACTCACCGTTCTTGCACTGGCTGCCGCTACGGCTATCCAGGCTGCAACCATTACACTCACGGTGAAAGACACCCGAAAGCAAACCATTACCGGCTTCGGAGCCGCCTGCTGTGATGGTGCCATGTGCCCCTACGGTACTGACACCAACCCCGTAAGACTGCTCTACGGACCTACCTCGAAAATCGGACTCAACATCATGCGCATGGAGATTTCACCCAGTTTCAAAGGCGACGAGAACGCTGGCTGGAGCACTTACAACTGGCAAGGTTGTGTGCCGTCGGCCAAGATTGTCAAGCAGCGTGGTGGCATTGTCTTTGGCACGCCCTGGTCACCTCCCGGATCTTACAAGACCAACGGCACGGCCCAAGGCGGCAAGGTGAACGGCAATAATGATAACGATCCGCAAAACAAGCGAGGCAAGCTGCGTGAAGACTGCTATGAAAAGTTTTTCCCCTGGCTCAACTCATACCTGAAGTATATGAAGTCAAAGGGCGTGCAGGTTGATGCTGTCTCCTTGCAGAACGAGCCCGACTGGTGGGTCAACTATTCCGGCTGTCTCTACGACCCGAGTGACTTGGTAAAGCTCGTCAAGAACTATGCCTACATGCTCGACCGAGAAACCTATCCAGGCGTCAAGCTGATTAGCGGCGAGAGCTTGGGCTTCACCCAGAACTACACCGACCCGCTGATGAAAGACGAGGAATGCCGCAAGCAAATCGACATCGTGGCAGGTCACCTCTACGGACATGCGCCACTGCAATATATGAAGAATTCTGCCAAGCTCCCTGAGAAGTACGGCAAGGAGGTTTGGATGACGGAGCACTCGATTCACGACAACCTTAACCGCCTGCCCAACTGGCGCGAGCAGCTTGAATTTGCCGAGGAGCTCAATGAGTGTATGCTGGCTGGCTGCACGGGTTATATTTATTGGTACATGCGTGCCCACTGGGCTTTCGTGAGCACTGGCGAATCAAAGTATGGTGCAGACAACAAGGTCAAGAACAAGCTGCTGCCTCGTGCCTACGTCATGTCCCACTTCGCAAAGCATGTCACTGGCTCCACCCGTCTGGTCACCTCACGCGACAAAACGCAAGGCGAACGTGCTGCCCTTGAATATTCGGCCTACATCAAAGGCGACTCCATCATCGTGATGGCTATCGACACCGCCAAGAACGGGTACGACCTGAACCTACAGCTCCCCGTCAAAGTGAAGAGCGGCACACACCTGATCTCTACCGGCAACGAACTCGAGAACCTTTGTCAGGAAAAGCCCATCGACATCACCGAGTCGACTAACGAGTTGGTGGTTGAAATGCCTGCACGCAGCTTCAACACCTATATCCTGATGGTTGACACAGGTGCAACTGCCATCAACGAGAAGCCGAAGACTCGCGATGACGACAAGGTTATCTATTACGACCTGCACGGACGACTGCTGGAAACGCCCAAGGGCCTTTGCATAGAACGCCGCTCTGACGGTTCTACCCGAAAAGTCTACATCGATTGAATAATCTCATAGACAAAAAGAGCAACAAATCAATTTTTCGATAAAAAAAACAGCCAAATGTTTGGCAGTTCGAAAAAAAATGGCTACCTTTGCACCCGCAAATCAAGATGGTGCCCGTAGTTCAGTTGGTTAGAGCGTCAGATTGTGGTTCTGAATGTCGACGGTTCGAGTCCGTCCGGGCACCCAAAACAAATTGCCAATTATGCTGATTATCAGCGAGTTGGCAATTTTTATTTTAAATTTTTCCCGTGTTTTTCCCGTTTTAGTGTTTTCAAAGCTATTTTTCCGACGTTTTAGAATACGACAAAGGGCAGCAGCACGTCGGCCACTGCCCCGCCCAATAATGGGCTCGCCCAAAACAGACAAGCAACAAATATAGTCACCCGTCATTTCTCCATTTCAATTTCCTGCGCATAGAACTTGCCACCAAGTCCCTGCATGGCAATAACTCCGATATAAACGGAACGGATGAGATGTCTGTAGGTCTGTCCGCTGATAACACGCGCCTTTGATTCTTCGGGAGCGTTGTCACCATAAATTTTCAATAGCATCGGGTTCACCTTTGCTTCGGGTGTCGGAACATACCCCAGCCAGTCTTTCAACTGCTCAAGGTAGAAAGCCATCTCATCGTCGTCAATAACTTCGGAATTTAATCCGTCTGTTTTGATTGCCTGCACCAGCAGGTCATTGTCTACTTTTTCATTAATCGGTTTCATAATCACTAATACTTTTGTGGGTTATTTCATCTATGTTATCTAACTCTTCCCAATCACCAGTCATTTCCGCATCTATCCAATGTGATACAGGTATGCCCTTCTTTACATTCTGCGGCAATTCTTCATTGTCAGCCTCATCTTCTTCCTTGCGCCATTCGGGTGAATAGTGTCGCAGCAGAGTTGTTATGGCCTGTGCGTTCGGTGGAAGTTGTTGCTCCAGCACAATGCTTCTGTCAGTGAGTGTTATGTATCCAGTACCGCCACACGCAGGGCATTCCCTGTCCTGTCCGTTGCACATACACCTTGCTTGCACATAACGTGTCGTGGTTGACTTGGCATTGCCAGTAGCCAGCTTGATATAGGAATCCTTGAGGGCAGTGATGAGGCTTGCGCGTGCGCGTGACAACACTTGACATATTCGCTCACTCCTTTCTTCGTTTTCCTTATCAGTCCAGCCGTCATACTTGCCATTCTTCATGCGTGAGAAAGTTTCGGGCGTGATGTTCAGTGCGGCGGCTATCTCCTTATCCGTCGCATCTTTCTTGCCGAGCGCAGACAGTATGGAATAGAATCTGTCCGTGTCGTAGAATGACTGTTCAACCCGAATCTTTTTCTTTGCCATGATGGTTATTCAATGAGTCTTAGCACATCTTCGCCCTTTACAAACTTGGCATCAGGATTGCAGCCCACAATATCCATGAATGCCGCCTTTGCGTCTGCTGTGCTGAATGACAGGATTGTATATGCGTTCTCTGACTGCTGACGTGCAGCGGCCAGTTTTTCAGTCTTTTCCTTGATGGATTTCACATGGGCTTTCTTGGCTTCATCATCCATTTGGGGGGTGTCGGTTGAAACGACATCCTTTGTCGGGGTGTCGTGATTTGCGACGGCAGGTGGCTGTGTTTCGGCGAGTCCTTCTGTAACGATGTCATCATCTGACAGGAAATCACCCAGTGCATCCTCTACCATGCCATTACTGTTATCGTCGGCAATGGCCAGTATGTCTTTCAGTTCGTCATCTTCAAAGCCCAAGTCGGGAATGATGTCTTTGTCGATGTCGCCGATATATCGGGCTATCAAATCCTTTTCGGGTTTGGTATTGCCGATGGCCATGTAAGTAAGCTGTGCCTTTTCGGCCTTGACAGACATTTCGACAACCTCGACTTTTACATCGTAGTCGTTTTCCTTACCGTCATAGCCGTAGTACATATCCATTGCGTATATACGGCGATGGCCGTCGATGAGGTTGCCTGTTTTCCTGTTCCACACTATGCCGCCAAGAAAGCCCACCTGTTGCAGATTCTTCTTCTGTAGCTTGATGACCTTCTCGGAATGCCGTTTGGGGTTCAGCGGGTTCAACTTTATCTCCGACCGCTTGATGATAGCGGTCTCACTTGTTTTCAGATTCTTCTTTGCCATAGTCATGTTCAAATAATAGCCTTTCAGATAGCGGGAACTGTGCGAATACCTTCTGTAAGTCGCTGGGATAGTTCTCACGCAGGTATAACAGATAGTTGATGTCTGTGATGTTCGTACCCGATGATTGACCGCCCTTGCCATAGCATTCGGGAGTTATGAGGTCATTCCGCTTGATGTACGCCAGCACGTCTTGATTGTGGTATGGTGACAGCGGATAGCACTTCATGGTCTTTCTGTTGATGGCCTGTAGTTCGTAATCGTCACCACGGAGCATTATTCGGCGGTTCATGGAATCGGACTGCTTGAATCCGAAGAAAGCCCACTGGATGCCATACTTTTCGCGGATGGCTTCCGTAATGTCGGACATCTTGAATTTCTTCTGTTTCGGATTCTGCCTGCATCCCATGTAGCCAGTCTTGATGTAGCTGCCTAACCCGTAGTGCGGAACTTGCACGAATCGGGCATTGGGGTACTTGGCAATGGCATAGTTCAGATACCTGTTTATGTGCGCCAAATCCTTGACGAGATACATATAGACGCAGACGATTTCACGGAAGTAAGGAGCCATGAGATTCAACAGGGCAATACTGTCCTTACCCGATGCCGAGTGGAACAATATCACCCTGTCTGTCTCAGAAGAGACCAAACGAATTACTTCTATAGCTTTCTGCATAGCCGTTATCGTCTGTTCCTGCGTTCCTGTTGAATACGAGCGCGCTCAGCGAGGTTTCGCTGTGCCAGCTTTGCACTGGCCATCTGCGTTGCACCGCCAAGGCCACCGCGACGGGTATCAACAATGTGGCCATCTGATGTCACATAGCCTACATAGTTTCCGTTAGCATCATGTATCTCTGCCATATCCGTTGCTTTTTTTAATGGTTAGAACTCATATCCTTTCTATCACGCGTCTGAATGGGATTTCATTTCAAGTTGGTGTCGATGACCTTGCCAATGACAAAATAGAAGTACATCGGACGTTGCTCGCTTTTGATGGCGTTCTGCTGCTGGAGTACCTCATCAAGTTCATGGCAATCATATTCACTGTGCAGGAACTCCACATCTGCATCCGTCACACCGACTACTTCGTTCATGGTGCATTCTACGTCAAGATGCCATGTGTCGTTGTAGTTGTGGAAGTGAATCTTCTCCACCATACGAAGCGGCTCACACATTGCCAGCACTTCGGGCTCATTCTTGTGCAGCTGCATGAATTTCAGCACGTCATTGTCATACAGGCGGCTGATGTAATGGTCAGTGTAGCCACGGAACTCCAGTTTCTTCTTACCTTCAAGAATCTGTTTGGCAAACTCCTTGCGCATGATAAGGTTGAGACATTCTACAGGTTCAGCCTCTTTGTAGTTCGGGAATTTAGCCTTAAACTCTTTCAGTCTGCTGGCATAGTCATTTTGTTTGTTATCATCCATATTGTTTCAAATAAAGAATGGCAAAGGTGGGCTGCTGTGTAGCGGTTGCAAGCCTCGCCAATGCCATTATGTTTTTTGTCACCCCATACCGCTACTAAAGGGGTTTCATCTGTGATGCAAAGTTACTCATTTTGAGCGACTTATGCAAGAAAATCCGTGATTATTTTCACTATAAAATCAATGTATAAAGTTATATGCTTTATCTCATAAAGTTATATGCTTTATTCTTCAAAGGTAACAGGCAATTCAATGCCCCTAACGAAAGAATAGAAAGCATCGTCAAGGTCGATTTCTACTTTTTTCCCAGCGGCTATTGTCAATGTACCTTCAAGATGCTTAAACAGTCTTTCCGCATCCATTTTATCAATGCCATTGGGGGTATCTGCTGGCTCGTCAATATCAATAATCCAATAATGCTCACCGTCGGAACGTAGTTCTAACCTGTGATAATGTTCTTTGTCTGCATGGTCATTCAGATACTTCAACACTGCGATAGCAGCACACAGATAATATACTTTTTTCATAATTTTATTCTGTTATATAGGTGGGGCTACTTTGACGAGCACCCCACCAGTCAATTTGTAACTTTCAGTAAACGGGCGGTCGAGTCGAATATCTTCATCTCGGCAAACTAATCATTATCTATTGGTTTACCATTAACCACATAGTCCGTATAGTCCTCAATCACATCTTTTGGTATTTCAACTTCTGACAGTTCGCCAGCTTCGATGTTCAGCAAAGTAGCGATTGTGCAAAGTAATTGGCACGCATCCATTCGGGAATCCCCAATATTGATTTCTTTTTCATCACACGCCCCGACGACATCAGTAGTGGCATGAAGCCAAAACCCATCACCATCACTGACAACGGAAATGACATAGCCATGTAGATTAGCCCTGATGGCTTTGTTCAAATCGGCAAGCATATTCATTGCCGTCATAACAAAAAAATTCTTATTCATATCATTTGTTCATTTTATGACGAGGGCATGTTTCTGCCCTCGCCGTGGTTATTACTATTGATTCAGTATATAGGACGCTACAATCTTTCTTGTGCTTTGGGATGATTCAGCCAGCAGCCACAAAGAATCTATCACCGCGTCGAGTTCTTTCTCGGTCAGCTGTGTGGCCATCACATTGCCACCCATGCCAAGGATAAAGCCACTTTCATTATGTGTCACCTGCATTGCACTGCCAGTATCAGACAGGATGCTGCAAATCTCGTTGAAACGTTCTGTGTAGTCGGCAAGTACCTTGCCCCACCTGTTGTTTGTTGTTGTTGCCATAGTCGTATTGTCTTAAATGGTTGTTGTTTCTGTTTGTTCTAAATGGTTTTGGGCGTATTAAGCAATTCGTAACAGGTTTGCACGCTTAAAGCATCGCCAAGCGGCTTTCTCTGTGTCGTAGTAGGTCTGAATGGTGTCGTTGGGTTTGCGGGTGTCTGTGCCAGCGATAGCGGGTATCATACCCTCTGCCAGCGTGCCGAATGCCTCGCGTGTGCTGCCATCGACTTTCAGAAAATAGAATCTGACGATTCGGCTCTTCATGGCCATCTTCAACTTGAAGTTTGCCCATGCAACTTTCAAAGCCTCGCTCATGCTGTAGCCGTTTCTCTTGACGAACTGCCAAGCCATCTGCATGATTTCTTTCATTGTCTTCTTAAACTGTGCCATAATACATTATTAATTATTATATTAAACTTATATTTTATTTATTTCGATGCAAAGTTAAATAAACAATTTAATATCTACAAGTTTTAATTCAAATTTCTGTTTATTCTTAACTTTATTTAATAAATTATTTGTTTAATATTGTGTTCCAATTTAAAAAAAATGCTTAACTTTGCAACCAAATAATTAAATCATCAGTTTATGCAATTCAGATTAAAGGAGATTATGATGGAGAAATCCATATCAAATGTGGATTTGGCAAAGATGCTTAACTACACAACTGTAGCTATAAGTAACATGGTGACAGGCAAGACGCTTCCTGCCATCAAGACATTAGAAAGAATTTCGGAATTAACAGGCATTCCTGTATGGCAGTTTTTTGCAGATGAAGAAAAGGTGAGAAAAGACTTGGGCTTGGAACAAAAGGCCAATCCGAATGAAATCCATGCTACATGCCCTCATTGCGGAAAGGATATAACTGTCGAAATCAATGTGAAATGAGGTGAATTGAAGTCACCCCATGCGTTTAAAATAAAGCCGCTCGGAAAATCTTCGGAGCGGCTCTATTGTTTGTCGGCAGACATTATCATCAAATGCCCAGCACGACGGAAGGGCTGATATTCAGCTTTTGGCAAAGGTCACGCGCAACCTTGAGCGTAGGCTCACACTTCCCACGCATGATGTCGCTGACACGGGCAGGACTGATATTCAGCAGTTCCGCGAGTTTTGCCTGCGTGATGCCCATTTCGTAGAGACGCAGCTTGATTGTGTCAACCAGTGACGGTTTCCCTATTGGATAGTGAATATCCTCATATTCTTCTATCATGTCTATGAGCATGTCCAGTTCCAATGCGTTTTCGTCCATGATGGGATTGTCATCATCCACCAGTTCCTCCAGCTGTTCAACCCGTTTCATTGCAGCCCTATAAGCTGCCTCATTCTTTATCTGTGCCATAATTATATGTGTTGAATGTCCGTAATCTTATCGTATTCTGAATGTGTTCCCACAAACCTTATCAGTACGTGGCTCACAGTAAATTTGACGAGTACCACCAGCCGATAATCGTTTCCCTTGATATTGAAAACGTATCGTTTGTTACCAACGCTATCCACGCTGTTGAATGTCTTTCGCATGTCTGCGAAACATTTCCATTCTGCCGCCTTGGTCTTTTCGTACCAATCCTCCAAAGCAGCCTTGGACTGCGGATTCTTGGTGTAATATGCAACCAGTGTACTTTTTGCGATTATTCTCATACCATCTGATATTTTCTGCAAAATTACAAAAAATATTCTGAATATCAAAATAAAATTCCAAAAATCTGAATTATTTAACACGCTGTCATACGTGTTTGCTTGCTGATTATTTGTTTCTTCCTTGTTGATTAACAAATACAGACCATACAAAACATGCAGATAATCAGCAACTTAAATATGTCTTTTCCCTTGTTGCAAACTTGTTAACATGCTGTTGTTACATCAAAAAAATGAAAAGGGCATGGAATTAGTTCCCTGCCCTGAACAGAATAAGGTACAATAGTTAAACAATAATCATTACGGACTTTCCGTAACTGGAAACAAAGGTACTAATAATTTCGGATATTCGCAATAAAATATACAGTTTTAACAAAATGAACGGGCAGAATCTCACGACTCGACCCGTCCGCACAGTTTAACCAAATACTTGAATAAATGGAGGTCAATATATACCAAAGTGGCGCAAGTTTGAATATAGTCGGCCACCATGTGCCTTGAAGTTACCAAACAGGCGAATCTCACCGTTTGCATTCATCATGGCAAACTTTGAATAACCGATAATCCTTTCAACGGCGAGCCTCAACTCGTCAGAATCAAATCCATACTGCTGAACACACGGATAAATGATGTTTCTGAACGCTGTCTCGCTGTCTGTCCTGTCACCATCGGGCATGATACTTAGAATGCCGTTATGGGCAAAGGAAATGCCCTTCTTGGTGAAAGGGTGGCAGTTCTGACGGCACACCGAGCCATTAGTGGCGTATCTGAAATGAATGATACAGTTCTCGTTCTGCGGAACTTCATGCAAACGTTTCAAAAAGTTGCTGAAGCTGAGGCTCTTGAACTTCATCGACTTTGACACGAACCCGCAACCGTGGGGATTCATTGTATATGCCCTTTTCAGTTCTGCGTCTGATGGCATGGGCTTGCCCGCCTGTCGTATTATTATCACGCACATGGTTATTTGCTTTGTTTGGGTTTATAATTGGCGGAGAGGCCACTTGCAGCCCCTCTCGCCGTCGTTTGTACGTTGAATGGCCATTTATGCCAGCTGTTTCTTTCTACGGCTGAAAAACGCCTTTTCAGTCTTATTCAAGAATGGTATATCATCTATGCTTGAAATGGGTGCTGTCATTCTGTTATCCATCGACCAAACAACCAGCTTTGCACAGAATGTAACCCACATCTTTATTTTGGTGTAGTCGGTGCTGCCCTGATG
The DNA here is from genome assembly GCA_902794405.1 of uncultured Prevotellaceae bacterium. Taxonomy (GTDB): domain Bacteria; phylum Bacteroidota; class Bacteroidia; order Bacteroidales; family Bacteroidaceae; genus Prevotella. Next base: position 20,385 of record CADBHI010000022.1, on the reverse strand, counting down.
CTGGCGAAACTCGATTGTCTTATGACGGCTGAAAGATTCGGGATTCACTTTGTAATAGCGGCTACTGTCGAATGCCTGCCAAACGTCCTCTCGAGTCTTGCAGTCGGTTAGATTCACGCCTATAAGCGATTGACAATAAGTATTATTATTTGCCCTGCGGCTGTTTGCCATAAAGGTATCTATGACCGCTTCTAACATCTGATAATTGGCAAACACATTGATATACTGCTCGACTGTCAGTTTTGCAGCCCCGATATGAACATGCAAACCTGTTGAACGGTTTACTTTTGCACCCACTTCATTCAAGGTCTTGCAAGCGTTCTCAAGGGCTGAGAAACCGTCACGGCCTTTCAATATGGGCGTAACACACTCGATGGGATTTATGCCGCTGATGCTGCCGTCTGACACGAATCTGAATGTGTCGTGGCTGTCGTGGTGGTTATAGCCCTCATATCTGATTGGGAGGTCATTAAATGCGGCCTGACTAACCATTAAATCGCGATTCACGTTGTAAGTCTCTATTTCAACGCCGAATGTCAGCTGCATGGCTGTCATGGGGCGTGGAGCCCGTTGTGGCTTGATATTCAGCAGCAGACTGATTTCATATCTTTGTAAGCCCAGCTTTACGAGGCTGATGTGCTTTTGTTCAGTGGTGGTCTTTTTGTTGTTCATCACCTCTGCAACCTGTTCATTTAAAGTCTTTGTATCCATAATTTCAAGAATTAAAATGTTAAACTGTGATTTTGATGATGCAAAGATATAGTATTTCTGCGATACTTCAAAGCATTTCTTTCGTTTTAATGCTATATTTAACTAAAATTATTATGCAGCGGTGCTAAATTTACATTTGTTTACTCAAAATATAGCGATAATACAAAATTTTCTTGTTTTTTCTTTCGTATATACACGAAATTTTGTATCTTTGCACCCGCATACAATATAATATAGCATACAATATGGCAAATACGACATTATGTATTAAAGAACTGTGCAGGGATAAAGGCATCACACAAGCACAGTTGGCAAAAAGGATAGGAATAAAGCCTGTTTCTTTTTCACAGGCCATCTCTCGGAACAATTTCGATATTCAGTATCTAAACCGCATTGCCGATGCCCTTGGCGTTGAGATACCCGATTTGTTCCAACAGTTGAATAAAGATGTGAATGGTGTCTGCCCTCACTGCGGCAAGCCCATCAAGATAACCATCAGTGCGGAATAAATGGTGTCGGTTGAAACGGCATCATCACTCCGCCTTTTGGTGGAGTGTGCCCTCGATACAACAGACCCCACCTCGAAAGAAAAGTATTGAGCGCAAAATTTCGCCCAGTGTAAAACCGCCATGCCATTTCGGGCAAATATGACCAGTCCAAATTTGGTTTGGCTAATTTCTCGCTCCACCAAAAGGGGGAGCGACTGAAAATCAATGAAATAGCGTGTGATTTGTTTCCACCGCCCTAAGTTTTAGGACGGTAGGCTAATCTGCCGAGCGTATAAAAGGGAGGCTATCCACTGCGCTTGGAACATGCGCAAGTGTGCCTCCCCACTAAGCACTATTTAGCGTCTGACTTACTCAGTTAAAATTAAAAAATTCTTTGCAGTTCATTCTTTATGCCGCTAATTTCATTACCTAACAGATTCAGAATATCCCTGTTGGTACGCTTGATGTCAAGCAGGTACTCATTGCGCGTGACGGCCAGCATCCTGATGGATTCCAACTCGTCATTCTTCGGTGTAGAGATGCCCGACATGTTTTGCAGTACCGTAAGAATCTGCTGCCGAACGTCGTTGCCCTGCAAGGTGGCCTGCTGCTGTGCTACGGCTATTCCGAGGTAGGTCTCGAACTGGTCATAGGTGGCCTTGTCTGACATGTTCATCGTGGCCTTTTGGTCGGTGTACGACGTAGTACCCATCAGTTCATGGATGAGTTTCGCCTCGTCAGCATAGCCCTCCTTTGCCGCCGTGATAGCCTGACGCAGATTGTTAAGAAGCTGGGCGCGTTCCTCTTCTGTGTAGTTGCCGCGCATGATGCTGGCATACTGTTCCTGCCATTCTTCCAGCCGTTTGTCGAACTCGTCGCCAAGCACGAACCTGTCGATGAATGCTTCGGTAAGTGCCTGTGAAATATTGTCGGCGAACGTCTGTGCGTCAGATGTCATATCCATCAGTGCCGAGCGGAACGTGCTGCGCAGGTCGGCAATGGGCGAATTAAGCTGCTCCAGCACGTCGGTAAGCCCCGTGATGTCGAAGATGTGCTGTGTCTGCTCCTGCATCTCCTTGGCCTGCAAGCCCCATTCCGTCGCAAGCCGCTGCATGGCCTCCGCCATTTCCTCCTCGCTCTTTCCGCTGTTCATAATGGCTTCATATTTCTGCTGGATGCTGTTCAGCCATGTGTCGAACTGCGAATTAAGGATGAATTTCTCCACAAGTTTCTGTGCAAGCAGTGTCCTGATGTCGGTCACGAAGTCCTTTGTGCCAGCACGCATATCCATCAGTGCGGAAAGGAAATCGTCACGCATACTGGTGATGGTATCGTCAACCTCCTCCTCAACGACTTCGGGAACATATTCAATCTGTGCCAGTGTGTCGAGCAACGGCTGGACGGCCTCACCGCACAGCTTTTGCAGTTCGATAAGCTGCTGGCGTATGCGTTCCATAGCCGCCGTGTCGCCTGCCTCCAGTGCGTTGTACCATGCCTCGTTGATGGCATCCAACTGACTGCCGAACTGCTTTTCTATCAGCTTGTCAATCATCTGCTCGGTCATCTTCCGTGCTATATCCTTACCGAACTTGTCAGCATCGGCCTCCATATCCATCAGGGCAGAAACGAAAAGCCCGCGCAGGTCGCTGAATCCCTCCTTGGCCTCTTCCACGACTTCCTCCTTCACTTCCCTGAATATACCGAAAGCATTAAGTATCTGCTCGGCTATGGGCTGCACTTCGTTGAATACGTCTTTCAGCTGGTCAAGATACGGCGACATTGCGGCTACAGCCGTCTGCCATGTGGCGTTTGCCATGTTCATTGCAGCGTCGAAAGCAACCTGCATTTGGTCGAGCAAAGGCTGAATCAAGGTAGGTATCAGCATTCCCTCGATAATCCTTTGCGCCATGATGCGCCCGACGTTCTTAGCCCAATCGTCAGCCGTCATTTCCATATCCATCAAGGCAGAAGCCCAATCGCTTGCCATGCCCTTGAAGGTGGTGTCGCCGACTTCTTCCTCAATTTCCTCTACCTTTTCCTCTATCAGCCCGAAAGCGTTCATAATGGCTTCGACTATCGGGCGAATCTCGCCGAACTGGTCTTTCAGTTCATTAATCTTTGGCAGCACTGCGGCAATTACGGAGTCTATCGTGCCACCGCTTGCGATTGCACCGTCAAAGGCAGACTGCAAGGCATCAAGATACGGCTGTAGCATCTTTGCAGCAACCATTTCCTCGATAATCCTTTGTGCCATCACGCGGCCTACGCTCTTCGCCCAGTCATCTGCCGTGGCCTCCATATCCATCAGCATGGAAATCCAAGAATCGGTAAGGCTGGAGAATGTCGTATCTACCTCTTCTTCAATCTCGCCCAAGTCTTCCTTGAATATTCCAAAGGCATTCAATATCTGCTGAACGATGGGCTGTAGTTCATCAAACCCGTCTTTCAGCTTTTCTATTTCGGGTGACAGTGCGGCAATGGCACTCTCCCATGTCGCGCCCTCTTCCGACATCACCTTGTCAAAGGCATCCTGCAACTGGTCGAGCAAGGGCTGAATCATCTTAGCGGAAATCATCTGCTCGATGATACGCTGTGCCATCATCCTGCCGACACTTTCAGCCCAATCGTCAGCTGTCGCCTCCATATCCATAAGGGTTGAAATCCAGTTGTCGGCCATATCCTTGAAGGTGGTATCTTTGACGGCATTGTTAAGGTTCAGGCGTTCACGAAGCTGCTGTGCGGCCTCGATGGTTATACTACGGGCTTGCACAAGTTCATCAAGCAGTGCGTCAATAATTTCTTGGTTGCCGCTTGCAACGGCCTCCATATACCGTTTGTTCCAGTCTTCAAGGTATGTGTCGAAATCGTCGAACGTCATGCCGTTGATGGTGAAAGGCACGTCAAGAACCTGTTTCTCCATCAAATCCTGTAGCATGATGTTATCCAGCCTTGTGCGGAAACTGACGGCATCATCCTCCATATCCATAAGGGTGTCAAGGAAATCTTTTCGCAGGTCGCTGAACACAGACACCTGCTCTTCCTCCTGCTTTCCGATACCAAGGGCATCACGCATCTTCTGCACCAGTTCAGAAGCCTTTCCGAACGATTCCTCCATTTCTTTCAGAACCTCGTCAATGCTTTGCTGGCGGGCTGCGTCGGTCAGCGTCTCATTAGTAAGGAATCCAAGCAGCTGTTTGCCGAAATTCTCCATCAACTCGCCAAGACCCATGCTTTCGATGATGGTCTTTTCCACCATTTCGCTAAGAAGCGTCTCGCGAATCTTCCTGCCCCATGCGTCTGCATCTGCATCCATGTCAAGAAGCGTGTCAAGCAGCGACGAACGGATATTGCTGAATGCGTTGAGCGACTCGTCAACCTCATAGCCTATGCCGTCCGCTATCTGCTGTGCCTTTCCTGCAAGTTCCTCGCGCTTCGCTACCTGCTCTTCAAGAAGCTGTGTCAGCCTTGCCTCGTCACCTGCCTCCAGTGCCTCCTTATATGCGGCCTTCCAGTTTTCAAGCCATTCGGTAAAGTCATCGCCAAGTACCATGCTTGATACCAAGTCCTCAAACATGACGCGCTGGATTTCCTTCTTCCACGATTCGCCGTCCTGCTGCATGTCGGTAAGGGTGGTAAGCCACATGTCACGCAGGTTGCTGAAATACTCCTGCACCTTTTCCTCTTCATCTTCCGCGCCTGTTATCGCGTTGATGATGCCAAGCTGCTCAAAGTATGCCACCTGTTCGGCTGCATCGCCGTAAATCTTCTTGTATTCTTCAATCTTCTCGTTAATCATTTCGGCATATTCCTCATCGGTCATGTCGAAACTCATCCTGAGAATCCTTAGCTGACGGTACAGTTCATCAACTTCGATGCCTCCGTTCCAATACTGCTGCCAAACGTCATTCTTCGCCTTTTCGTATTCGGCTGCTGTAAGGCGGTTGGCACGCCCGTTTTGCAGGTCTGCCAAGCCCTGATACCATTCGGAAAGTCGCTTTTGGAAGTCATCGCCGAAAATAAGGTTGTTGATGACCATGCGATTCACCATCTTCTGCCAGTTCTCAGCCATTTCATCCATGACGGTCTCTGAGCCGTCCGCAAGGCTATACAGGGAATCCAAGAAATCGTCAAAGACATTCTCCTTAGTCGTTGTGGTCAGCCTTTCGTTCAATGCGTCGATGGCCTCCTCCGCAGCCTTTCCAGCCTCTATGAAGCTGTCGAGATACTGCTGGGCATCGCTATGTATTGAGTTCCAAAACTGCGGTGCTTCGTGCTTTATCTTTTCAAGTTCCTGCCAGCTGAGATTGAACAGATTGGAAACATTGTCATCCATCTGCCGCCAAATATCCTCGTTGTACTGTTTCAGGTACTCCCAGCTTGTATCTTCGTTGACGTTGTAGCCGTTGGAATGGCTGAACCAGCCCGCACCGCTGCCAGCCCATCCCCTGTATATTTCTGCCGCTGCCTGCTGTGCGTCCTGCAAGGTTTTCAAGGCCTGTCTGCTGTAGTCGATGGCCTGCTTACCGTAGGACTTCTCCATCAGTTCGCGTTCATACTTGATATTCTCTTCCCAATGGTCAAGGATGCCGCCCCACTTTGCGACTGCCTCCTCATAGGCCGACCAGTCCTCGCCGCCGCCGAAGAGGTTTGCGACCATGCCGCCAAGACCGCTGAACACGCTGCCGACGATGTTTCCGACACCCTTAACAACAGTAGCAATGATTTCAGGTATCTGCTCAAGCACGGTCTCGATGACCTGTGCCACCTTGTCAAGTATTTGGTCAATGAATGCTGCTGGGTCATCGCCAAGGGCATCAATGATGGAAAGGATGGCTCCGATGATACCGCCAATCTGCTTTCCTGCTTCGCCGAACAGACTGCCGATGTTGGTAGCGGCCTCCTTGCTGCTGTCGCCGATAAGCCTGATAAGGTTGCCGACGGCAAGCACGAAGCCCGTCAATGTACCCGATGTTATCTGACCGAGCACGGTGTCGAAGTTCAGCAAGCCCTTCGCGGCTGCTTCCGTGTTCTGACGCAGCTGTGTGCCAGTCTCATCCTTCCGTTTCTGTTCGTTCTCAAGTGCCTGCTTGGTCTCGTCAGCCCATTTCTTAGCGGCTTCCAAATCCAATCCAGCAATGTACTGCTGCTGAACAGTAGTTGCTTCGGCCACCGCCTTTTCAGCCTCCGACACCTTCCTGACGGCATCGGAATTGGTTTCGGTAGCCAATTTGACATTCTTGACACTATCCCTGTACTCGTTGGCAAGCCTGCCGATTTCATCCCATGTCTCTTTCTTGAACGGGTTGGAAATCTTTACGCCGCCAGCTTCGGCAAGTTCATTACGAAGGTCGGCATAAGCCTTCTTAGCCTCTGCGCCCAAAGCCTTGAACTCGGTGGTCTGCATGTACTCCTCCACCTCCTTCATGGTTTCCTTCGCTATATCTTCCAAGATATTGCCGATGCCGCTGAACGTCTGCGTCCAGTCGATGCTTTGTGCAAGGCTCTGCGCATCCAGCGCGGCCATCTTGGTGTTCTTTTCCTCTTCAAGGCTTTTCCTGCGCCATTCACTTCTTTCGTTGGCTATCTTCTCGTCGTATTCATGTGCAATGGCATATTTCTGCTGTTCCACAGAACCGTACTCTTTCAGGTAGTCAAGCATGGCATGGGCTTCATCCTCGTAACGCTTCTGCACCAAACGCTTGTATTCGGTATTCTCTTTCAGGCGCAAAGCCTGTAGTTCGTCCATCTGCTCCTTGGCAAGCTGTAGGTTGATATATCCAGCCTTTCCCTCTTCCGTATCGGAATAGGACTGCCCGCTGCCTTGGTTCTTGGCCTCCCAAACGCTTTTGTTGAACTCATAGAGTTTCTTCTTCATTTCCTCTTCGCGCCTGTCGATGGCTTCAAGGTTCAACCTGTGCTGTTCATCCTGCTGGGCGCGTGTCCTTTCTTCCGCATTCTCTATGGTGGCAATCTTAGCGGCGTTCACAGCCTTGATGGTGGATTCGGTCTGTGCGGCTGCTTCCTGTTCTGCCTTTTGCTCCAGTTCATGCAGCTTCTGACTCAGGGCGACTTTGGCCTTGGCGTTCTTTTCTTTCTGCTTTACACTTTCCTCATAAACTTTTACACCTGTTTGTTCTGCGTATTTCTTTTCGGCATCAATCTCTTTTTGCAAAAATGCCTCCGTTGACTGAATTTCCTTTCGAGCCGTTTCTTTGCGGATTCTTTCTCTTTCTTCAAATGCTTCTTTTTGCGCTTTGGCATATATTTTGTTATAGTATTTTAACCTCTCCGCGCCCTGCTCAGTCCAGTTGTTTTCAGAATCTACATCGCCACTTTGAAACGCATATCCAGCCTTCTTGGCATTTTCATACGCTCTTGATTTCTGGTTTGATTTATCTCCTGCTTTCACAATGGCAATACTGCCACCACTGGCAACAGATTTGCTTTCCTTTTCGGCATCCAGTCTCCTTCTTACTTCATTTTCATATTGTTCTTGAACTACTTTTTCATAGGCAGCGGCTTTGGCTCTTGCCATAATTGCATTTACTACGGCATCGGTATTCGTCACAAGAAGCCTTTCCGCATCGCTTACGCTGTCAACGGCAAAGCCGAGGTTCTTGAACGCATCCTGATTATCCTTGATGAATCTTTCCTTCGCCTTGAGGTCATCGCCAAGTTCATCCCATTTCTTCTGCAACTCCCTGTAGCTGATTAGCTGCTTAGACGCACTTTCCGCAACGGACTTAGCCCATTGCTCATGCTGTTCCTTGATGGCCTTGATATGCGCCTCCTTTTCTTCGCGGGCTTTCTTTTCTGCATCCGTCTCTGATGTCAGTGCCTTGACGATGGCATAGATGGCAGTGCCAAGGATGGCCAGCAAAGAAATGATTGCGCCTATCGGGTTGGCTCTCATGGCCGTGTTAAGACCTTCCTGTGCAACGGTGGCCGCTGTAGTCGCAGCAGTCTGAACGCCACGCGCCTTTGCAAGCGCAAACGTCTTAACCTCCTCGATGGCCAACATCACATTGCTGGTTTTCTTGACAAGGTTGTATGTCGTTTCCAGTCCGACGAGCACGGCCAGCACCGACTGCACCTTTGCCTGAATCTGTGCCAGCTTCTCGTTCTCGGAATTGAAGAGCCCCATAACGCCAGTGACAAGCCCTGCCGCACCTGCCACACCCTGCAATCCGACCTTCAACGTGGTAAGGTTCTTATTCGGGTCAGCGAAATACTGCATGGTGGCACTTGCAAGGGTCATTTGACGGCGAAGCTGTCCTGCCTGTTCCGCTAACTGCTGGAACTCAGGAGTACCCTGACGGCCTGCCGCAATCATCTGCATCAGTTCATCACGCACATTCATTATCTGCGTGCGCATCCTGACATGGTGGCCGTTGATGTTCGACAGTTCATCGACGTATTTCTTCTGTTCGTCGGTGAGTTCGTTGTATTCCTTCTTTGCGGCTTCCAGTTCCTTGACGGCCTTTCCCCACTTGGCCTCCACCTCGTCGATGTCCTTCATGCTGACAGACTTGTCACCTGCCTCTATCTTCTTCCAAAGGTCATCAAGTATGGAGTTGTAGGCTTCAACGTCGCCGACGGCCTTTGCCATCCGACGTGCCATCTCGTCCGATTCCTTAGACAGTTCCTTTAGGCTGTTCCTGATTTCGTCGGTCTTGATACGCTTGGAGGCTTCATCCATCTGTTCGCCCATCTGCTGAATGGCTGGAATGTTGTTCTGCCTGACGGCATCGGCCATCTTCCGCAGCTGGCTCTGCTGCTCCTCGTATGCGGCACGCTGACGCTGGATTTCTGCCGTAAGTTCGGCATTCGCCCTTTGCAGTTCACGAATCTGCGCGATGTTATCCTCGTTGGTCTTGATGTTGCCAGCAATGGTGCTTCCGTCACCAAGGGCTTTCGCCATCGCGTCAAGTTTGCCTTTCAGACCTTCAAAGTATTTGTCAAGGTTCTCGCACATCAAGACAACCTGCTCATCGAATTTCTTCAATTCGCCCGTAGGGTTGGAAAGGTCGATTTTCACGCTGACAGACTCAAGCATCTTTTCGTTGTCACGCACCTTCTTGAAGAACTGGTCAACACTCATGCCAGTCTGCTCGATGACCTGCTTTGTCTTTTTCATGCCATCCCTTACGTTCAGCAAGGTCTGTGAAAAGCTGCTGTCATCACCGACAATATCTATATGCAAATCGTATTCACTCATATCTTAATTGGATTAATTGGGGAGGCATGGTGTTTACCTCCCGTGTTCTCGTACTACCGTATTCCCTTATCGTCATGACTTGAACGTTTTTGTCGTATAAACAAAGATGCCCAACTTAGTGCCATCGTTGGCACGGACTTCCGCTTCATGCTTTCCCATGATGACGGCCACGGCAGGGATGAAATTGCGGCGTGTCGCACGACAATGCTCCTCCCATGCGTCTATGATGGATTCCTTGGTCGGGGTTTCGTCTGTTGGTGTCACATTCAGTTCAACTACATGAGTATGATTCTTTCTCAGATGGTCAATATTGGTTAGAACCTCATCCAACTGCCCGATAGCAGACTGAATCCGTTTCTCCAAATCATTGACGGAAATTGTACCGCCTATAGCGATTTCTGTTGCTGCCTTAGACAGTGCAGCGTTGATGTTTTTGATATATAGTTCCATAATAATGTTATTTGATTTCTTTTTTCGCTTTAATAATTTTGTTGATTATGAAAACATATTGTGTTATCATCTTCAAATATGACAATGACAATTCATCGTATGCGTCAATCGCTTCACTAAGAATTTGGTCGATTTCGCAATCAGGCTGGTCTTCGGAAACCTTGTTTTGATTAACGGTATTCTTTAGTGCAACAGCCATTGTCATCGCCTCGGTTGTGATTTCTACGACGCGGTTTATTTTGCCCATCGTCCTTTTTGACAGTTCCTGATCCATATTATCAATGCTTTAATATATCGGCGGCGATGTCATCGGCTTCTTTCTTTAATTCTGCCTCTGACTTGCCAGCCATCTGTTGCTCCATACGCATCTTGAGTGTTGAATCCGTGTAGTCGGTAGTGGGGTTCAGCTGTTGAGCCTTATGTGCCTCTCCAACGGAATCAAGATACTTTTTAACTTTAACATCATCCCAGCCATCTTGAACATACTGGATGACTTCATCAATTCTCGACTGCGATACGCCTACCTGTAGGCCATACGCTTTCATTTCTTCTTTTGTCATTTTGTTATTCTTCTAATCGTTAATACTTATGTTAATTCTGAATGGGATTCAATTTGAACATCATCATCATCGTCGCTTTCAACTCCTTCTTGGCTTAGTCGCATTATAAGTTCTGCCGCGTGATTCATGCGCTCTTCGGGTGTTGAGCCACTGCCATTGTATGTTTTCTTTTGGCGTGTATGATTCGCATAATTTCCCTCTAACACCTTCGGAAAGTTGTTTGGCCTGAAAATCCAGTCGAATGAAGCCACGAATCCATTATCACCGCCACCGTTAAGAAATGTACTGTCAGCTGCATTGTCGATAACAGTCTGAATTGCTTCCTTGCCATATTCCACCATTCGGGCATTGACTGCATTCTTTCTTTTCGGAGTCATCTTTGTAATGGTGGCTATAGCTTTTGTCTGCATCTTGCTATTGAAATAGTGCATCAAATTATCAAAATCTATAGAATATGCACCCTGTGCGTCATCGGGAGATGACATAGATACGGTAGTATCTTCAATAGTCTCTTTTTTATTTTCTATTTTCTCTTTTGTTGTTTTTGGATTATTGTTGGGTTGTTTTTGGGTTGTTTTTGGGTTTTCTTTGGCTGCATTCTTATTACCAGTAGGCGCACCGCCCTTATTACCATTATTGTACTGCTTCCAACCATTATCCAATACAGGTTTCAATGATATAAAGATGGCTTTTGCCACACCTGTAAGAGGCATCTCTTCATGTCTGATACCATAAAGCGCAATAGCCCTATATATGTCACGCTGGCATTCAAGCGGGCATTCATCAATGGCATCAAAGAATGATGCAAAAAAAGCAAAATACTTTCTATCCTTCATCGTCATCACCTTTCGTTAGCCAGTATTCTTTTCTTCCACGAGTATGCGGAATGCGCTTACTGGATATTTTATATCCCTGTTCTTTTAAAAGCGATATGGATTTACGGGCGCATGTGGTTCCTCCGAGTTCCCGTAGTTGAGCAAGAGTGTAATGCTGCCCATCAGACAGCACATCGGCTATTACCCGAATTGGCGAATACCATCGGGCAATCTTAGCCTTATCTGCAAAGAATGCGCATCGGCAAGCACCTGTTAGTGGTCTGTGATTCATTTTTTTTGTTTTTTTCTTGCACAGTTCAAATATTCTTGCTAACTTTGCACCCGCAACGGTGCGGAATATGTTGCGTGGGGCATAGCAAGTCTATTGCCCTGTTTTTATTTCTGTTCATTTCCTTTCTTCTTCAATTTTTCAATTTGACTCTGTTTGTAGAAGTTCTTACGGCCTATCTTAATTGGCGTCAGATAGTCCTTTTTGCGCCAAAGTTGCAATGTCCCTTTGCTTACATTAAGCATGGTACATACATCATCGGCAGAGATGAGATTGTCGGCCTGTGCTTCTGCCAGCTGTTTTTGCCCTTCGGCCTGCCACTCAAGGAACAACTCTTTAAGTTCGGCGGCACTGACAACCAGCTGCACATTGGCATTGGACTGCATGATTTGATTGATGTTCATATTCAGTCCCCCATATTACTTGTTACGGAACTGACAACCCATGCGTCAAGTTCATCACGTTTGAAAAGCAGTCTCTTCCCATTCGGCTTGTGGAACGGAATCTTTTTGTTCTTGGTAAGGTCATATAGACCGCCCATTTTGAGACCGAGATACTCGGCTGCTTCCTTTGATGTCAAATAAACTTTTTCTTTCATAATTACACTTTGTTATGCAGGTGGCCTCCTTGCGTTTATTGTGCAAAAGTAAAAACTCTAATAAACAACACAAAATAAAACGATTTCCAACTATTCACCAAACTTGTTTAGTGAAAAAGTAATTGCTGTGTGCGCCAACGGTTTTAGATTGTAAACAAAAAAAAAGGCTGACTTGCGCCAGCCTTGGAGGTCATTCTATTGCAGAAATCGTTTCGCTAAGTATTGAATCATCAATGTCTCGGTATCGGCTAAAAGCCCGACTGCCCTCTACATGTCCGCTCATCTTCCCTATAATATTAGGGTCGCGTACCTTCTTATAGGCTGCACCCACAAAAGTACGGCGGGCGATGTGGGATGATGCCACGTCACAGATGCGTCGCGTTTCTATCTCGCCAGTCTTTGAATTGCGCACCTGCACGTTTCGGGTGATTTCGCATTTCTCCAATATGGCCTTGATTGCATCATTGTACTTCTGTGGACTGATAAACGGGAATAGCCGCCCATCAGCATCAATGCCTTTATATTTCTCCACAAGTTGTTTTGCACGGATGGATAATGGCACACGGGGTTTTACTGGCTCATCTTCGTCTTTGGTCTTGCGCGGAATATACTCCAATATTCCATCCGTTATGTTTTCGGGGCGTAGTTTTACCAAGTCACCGACACGACACCCGACGAAGCACTGGAAGATAAAAATATCACGCTGTATCTCCAGTTGTTTATCAGCTGACAAATCAGCATCAGCCACGGCATTTCTTTCGTCAATGGTCAAGTAGAACGGTACACCATACTTTTCAGAGCCAATCATTATTCCTTCAAACGGGCGGTTAGATGTTCGCTTGGTTTCATTGAGCCACTTGAAGAATGCTTTCAGCCTTTTCTTTTTCTTGATGATAGTGTTTTCGCCACTGACAACCAGCTTCGGAGATTTGTGCTTTAGGCCGATTTCCACTGGATAATCCTTCAACAACTTCTTAAAGATTTCAGGATATTCAGATTGCAGTTGTACCTCGTTACGAAGATAATCAAAGAAATCTTCAATATCATCCCTGTCTATTTCGTCAATGTTCCATTGGAACGTGGTACGGCTTTTTTCCGTTTCGCGTACAAAACATTCGTATCTCGCCATTCCACGCACCATTGCCCTGAATCCTTTAACATGGTCATAGCTGAATTGCTTCTGATTCAGATACACCTCGGCCAATTCATAGATTGATTTTTGTTTGTCCTGCTCTGCCTGTGACATGTACTTTTCAGGATGATGGAACTTGTCTATGAAGGTAGAGAGCCAGTTCTTATCATTCTTGACCGCCTCTTTGTCGGACTCATAGGCAGATGTGATGGCCATCTTTAAGGCTTTCAACTTTGCATCGGCTTCCTTGTCATGCTTTACATCTTCTGTATCAATTTTCTCAGATATGACAATCTCGCCGCTTTTTCGTATAGAATACCCCTTGGCCTCAGCTTCTTTCATTGTTACTGATGTGGTCTTAGCAGGAACACGTACTCCAGCTTTTTCACATGCTGCTCGATTCACATAATATCTGAAATGTGACGGCAGGATGAAGATTCCACTTTTCCCGTAGGCATCAAACTGAGTGCCGTTGAAGAATCTGATGAGGATTTCACAGCGATGTGACTGTTTATCCTCTTTCGATGATAATCTGATTTCTATTTGTGCCATAGCAATTTTATTGAGACTGTACAAAGGTAGTAAAAATATCTCAGATTACCAAAAATATTCCCGTATTTTTCCCGTGATTTAATAATTTTTCCCGTTCTGAATTGTTTTTTATTATTTCTTTGCTCTTTGAATACTCTTTATACATCGACAATTCGCAACAATTCGTAATAATTCAGTATAGCGTAAAGGGTTCCGTCCGGGCACCCTCGAAAAAGAAGACATCGCCGAAAGGCAATGTCTTTTTTTTGTGAGAAGTCCGAAGGACAAGCAGAAGACATCGCCGAAAGGCAATGTCTTTTTTTGTGAGAAGTCCGAAGGACCAACAGAAGACATCGCCGAAAGGCAATGTCTTTTTTTGTGAGAAGTCACAAAAAGGCAAGCCGCCACTCCGATTGGAATGACGGCTCTTTCTTTACTTGATGGTCAGCCAGACGGCTTCACCCCTACCCTTGGCCTCGACGATTTTCTGCTTGAGTTCGTAGAGCCACTTGCGGGATTCGAGAAGCTGGCCTACCAGTTGGTTACGGCCTACGAGGATGCAGCCTTGGGTGTCCTTGGCAGTGTTACCCGCGTGGATGCGGATGCCCTGCCACTTCTTGTTGAACTCAGGGCCACCGAGCAAAATGGGAAGCCACTGCTTGAACTTCGGACTCCAAGAGATCACTACGGCGTAGCGGCCTTCCGGGATGGCCGAGCGGCCTTTTACCTTGTAGGCACCATTCTTGTAGTCGCGCCAAGTGGGTTCCAGTGTGTCGCAGAAATATGAAGCCCCCTCCAAACCTCCCCCCTTAGGGGAGGCTTTTGATTCTCCCCTCTCTATGGGAGAGGGGTCGGGGGTGAGGCTCAGTCTACCTATCGTGTAGGTCTTGCGTTTTGCTATTCGTTCTAATATCAGTTCCATATTTTTATTTTACTATTTGACAATTACTATTTTACAATCTCCTTAATGTCACAATGTCACGAAGTCACGATGTCACATTTTTCTTTTTCCAGTGGGTCTTATCCACCTTTTCTATCCAGCCGTCACGCCCCCAACGGGAAGTGATTTTCCTGAGTGCAGCTTCTGAGCAGAAGCCACGCTTCAAGGCACGGAGGTCATCGACGGTGAACACAGGAGCCAGCTGGTCGAACACCGAGTGGTTGGCCCCATATCGCTGACACTCGTCCTGAGCATCGACATACTGACTTTGCAGGGCTCCTTCCTCCCCCGACTGGGGGAGGTATGCTGCGCCTCGGTGCTCCCCCTCCAGTCGGAGGGGGTTGGGGGGAGGCTTAGCAGATGGAAGATGACCCCACAACGGAAGCCGATGACGGCAGCACGCTTACGATAGGTGTCCTTGACGTGGTCGATGTCCTTGGCTGCCTCCACACGTTTCTGCTCTACCCATTCCTCGATGGCTTTGCGCAGCCGAGGGGTGTCAACCAAACCCGAATACGAACGCAGACGGGTGACGGCCTCTTGAATCTTGGCTTCGTCCTCAGCCGACCGCTTGCCGAACTTCGGCATCTTCTGGAAGGAAGAGTCTGGCATCTCAGCCACCAAGATTCGCGAAGACAAGCCATTCTCGATATTGTCCGACTTGAAGCACTTCCGCATGGCTCCATAGGTGCCGAGCATCGTCCAATTGTAGGCCACATTGACCACTCCCGACTCAGCCTGATCTGAGTTGTAATCCTGTCCCCACTCACCAAAGTCAAACGAGAGACGATAGATGTCGTACTTCGATGACCACGAGCCAGCACCGTTCGTTTTTCGGAGGGTGTCCAATTCCTCGCCAAAGGAGTAAATGGTGTGTCCCTGCGCATTCTTGAATCGCTTCAACAACGTAGAACAGCTGACGGTTACAGGCACGACGCGGATGAGAACATGTGGGTCTTCGGGAGCCTTCTCATTGGCCTTGCGGCCTTTCTTACGCTCCTTCCATTCTTCCTCACGCTTACGGGCAAGAGCGTCCTCTTCGTCCAACTGACGCTTCCAGAGGTCAACAGCATTCTTACAAACGCTCTTGTTCGAAGCCTGTTCACCACGAATGATGCTCATCAACCCGAGGCGGTGGATGTTGCCGTCACAATATTCAACGGTCACTTGGTCAGCGTAGGCAGCTGCAATCGGCATCACCGAACAGAGCACAGGCATGTACATCGACACAGGTACACCAACCAAGGATTCCTTCAAACCG
This sequence comes from uncultured Prevotellaceae bacterium, assembly GCA_902794405.1. GTDB lineage: Bacteria > Bacteroidota > Bacteroidia > Bacteroidales > Bacteroidaceae > Prevotella. Next base: position 4,392 of record CADBHI010000022.1, on the reverse strand, counting down.
ATAGGTAAAAGCCTCCCCAAGCCCCTCCCAAGGAGGGGATGTTGAAATGCTGAGTCTGCGGTGTCGGCGGCATCCTCCTCGGAATGGTCAATGGTCAATGATAAATGGTCAATGATTGCATCCATCAATCGCGAACCTTTGGTGGGCTCCTTGCAAGCCGAGTGGATAATGCCTCGCATTTCCTGAGCCGACAACCCGAACTTGGGCATCACCTCCAGCAACCACTCTTCGTTATTGTCGCAGATGGCACGGAGATTAGCCGCCAACTGATGGAGTCGTTTATTGCGCTCACCCTCTGATGGTTCACCACCCGTCCTGCGCCAGTATTCACTAATAACAGAGGTATAAGGAATGCCTTTGAACTCAGCAGGGTATCTTCTTTCCCCTCCTAAGTTAGGAGGGGTTGGGGTGGTCTGAACAGCCGCAGACTCAACTACAGGATTTTTTCCCTCGTTCAGACCCCTCCTAGCCTCCCCTGACTCAGGGGAGGAAATAGATACCTCGCCATCATAATAGCTTCCATCCTCCGTGCGACCATCTATCGAAAGCCCTCTGTCGGTATAAGCCTTGCGACGCATAGCCACCTCTTCTTCCGAAAGCTGTGCATACCATCCCTCGCTGCGATAGATTTCAAAATCAGCAGGCGAGACATATATAAACCTCTCAGGCGTGAAGCATGAAGTATCGCATGCCACTCCAAGTGCCTTGCAATAGGCTCTTTGCGCCTCGGGCACGGTCATGCCAACGGGCAGACGGAGGTCGATATGCAGCTTGCGACGGATGGAGTAGTCCTTGTGCAGCATCAGTCCCTCCCATTCACCACCGGGCACGGTGTCGAGGGCCGATGACATCATGTTGGCTTTCTCCACCATATCGGGATCATCGATGTCGATGCACGTCTGCCAAGTGAACGATTCCGGCACGATGTGCTCACGGTCGCGATGGTTGTCACGATACTGGGTGTAGTGCGGGCATCGGAAGGGCAGCCAGCTTTTCAGTTTCCTCTGCACCTCTTCGTCGGCTGTACCGTTGATGCGCTGCTCCAACTGTTTCAGGCGCGGTGAACTGCTAATCTGATCGTAGTCTTGGAGCGGGCATTCTTTTACGAATGCCCTGGTTTGCTCCTTCATCTGACGGGGATTGAGTGCTATCAATCGGATAAGATTCATTTCCATACGGTTTCCTCCTTTCTTGTTTTAAAGTAAGACATAATCTCGTCGGCTTCCTCCTCGTAGAGGGCTTTGGTCAGTGCAAGCCCGTACTTCTTCGGGAACTTGAAAGTGACGTAGACGAACTCCTCATCCATACGGCGGCGACCGTTATAGGGTCGAATCTGGGGACGGGTCATCTTCACGGCTCCATGAGGGGTCTCGTAGAGGGTTTCCAACTTGGGACCGTTCTTGCCATCGTTGTAACGCTTCACTCTGGTCCGTCCGTCGGCATCCACCTCGATGCCAGCACGATATTTCACACGTCCGCCGTTAGTCACCTGCTTCTCGTCTTCCCACGGGCACGGCACTATCAGCAAGTTGCCGTTGGTCTGGAAATTAATACTTGCGTCCATCTGGACAGCGTTCTGCAAAATCTGCTCTTGGAATCTTGTTGTGTTCATTGTTTTCTGATTCGATTGCGAGATTAGGCAAGTGCTGAAATTGGATCCTTTTCACTCGCGAGACTTCCCTCACCTTGCTTTCGTCTCAGATTAAACTTTTAGTTGTTAGCGATTAAGATACATTGTGTAGAAGGGCATGTTAACCATTCCATTACCTCCCTGTTTGTGCATTCGGCACCTGTTCATCAGCGCCAGTTGCTTACGGGCCTCAGTGGCCATCTTTGCACGAAACTCGTCCTTAATAATCATTCTCTTGTACATCTTTCTTGTGTTTACCGCTCCTTAGGCGGGGTCTTAATTGGTTCGTTGGATGTAAGAAAAAAGAAAAGCGGAACCCCTTGTGTTTCAAAGAGATTCCGCTATATGCGAAAATTTTTCAAAAAAATCTGTGCTTTCCCGAAAGATTTCCCGAAAGTGCACAATAGGGTCGGTTCCGCTGTGCACTCCGCTGTGCACTTATTGCTTATGCCAATGCATATCCTGCTGGTCAAACCGGTCATATTCCGAACGGAAATCCTCATCGAGATCGTCACGGTCAGCATCGGGTGATATCTTCAGCAGATTGATGCACTCCTGAATCACAGGCAGAGCTTTGTTATGAGCAGGGTCGCCATTGTCTAATCCCGTCAACCAATGTCCCTGCTTATCCATGAAATGACCTTCAAGTATCGATGATAACGTAAAGCCAGCCGGTACGTCTATCAGTTCAGCTTTTATCAACTGCTTGAACAATTCCACCAGAGTACCTTTGCCATAAAGCCCCGTCCACGTCAGTTGGCAGTTCTCGTCTCTCTGACCTGAGAAAAGATTCTTGAAGTTAGCCTCAAAGCCGTCAATCCAACCTTCCTTAGTCAGTTTCTGAAAGAGCAAAGTCAGATGCCCATCAAGCACTTTACTTCTCCGTTTCAAGGTCATCACCTCACGAGGCTTTGGTGGTTTCTCGTCAGAATCCTTCTTGCCACTGCCTTTCTTAGAGTTTGGTGTTGCCTTTGGCGCAGGGCCATTGTTTATCTGAATACCTATGCCGCCGGGCTCAATATTACCAAATTCGTTCTCTACGAGCTTCACGCCTACAACATCGCCTTTGAAATCTTTCAGATTCAAACCTTCAGTAGCAGCCTTTATCAGTTCCTTTATATCGATATCCATTGCCTTAGTCCTTATGATATTCCTTTTTCACTCCAATACCATCTTTCTCAACATTCTGAATCTCGGTCTCCACATGCTTCACGGCATTGTATTCTTTGATGTCAAGCTTCGTAGCACTCTTGATTCCAAGTTTCTCGTAAAGAGCCTTTATTACCTCATCATAAGTATGATTATGTTCTATGTTGTACAGATTCAGCAATAGTAGATTACCCTTGATAATTTCTTTATCCATCTGGTCAGAATAGGCCACAAATTTCTCAAACAGGTTTCTGACTTCTTCAACCCCGCCTCCATCAATCTTTATCTCTTGCAGTTCATAGTCCAGAAGCCCCGTTTTCTTACCTGCCAGCCAACGGGAATCTTCCTTGTCGGTCATTTGCTCAATGAGAGGCCATAAAAACTCATAATCATCCAGACGTTCAAAAATGCGGAAGATAATCTTTTTGAAATCAATACCAACGCTCCGGAATCACAGAAGTTTCGGGCTGACAGGAACACTTCAACGGGCGACAGTTCTGTATGACCATCGCGCTGCATTTGCTTCAATGCCTCGTGGCTGATGATATAAACCACATCGTTGAGTAACTGATGCCTTGCGGTCCTTTGCTTTTCCTTGTCCAGTCTAACTATCATGCTGCTTGCTCCTCTTCTGAATCTTCCACTTCGTGCTTCATGTTGTTCATCAGCTCCAGCACCTCTTCTTCTGCTTTCAGACGGTCTTCGGGTTCTATCTTGCTACCGTCTTTCTTCCTTGACTTGAAAAGCATTTCCAAGAAATTCTCATTGAATTCAAAGCTGACAATCTTATCTGTATTGTCTTCGTCATTGTCAATGAAACAACGGAAAGTACCACCGTCATTTGTTACCAACTCCACGGGTTCGTCAATAGCATCGGCAAACGTCAGAAGGTTGCGCATGAACACAGAACTCTTATCAACATAGAGCGCTGCTTTTTTCTGTTCAGGCATCACCGTATAATGGCCCTTATATTTTGCCTGCTTCTGTGCATGAAGCACGTCAAGCAGAGACCCCATGATTGAATCGTCAAAATAGTCGCGGTTCTTCGACTTCAATTCCTCTATCTTTCTGAGAATCTCGTCCCTATCCATCTCAGGCACTCCAAATCGAAGTGACTGGGCATGTTCCTGCTGACGCTCCCAAACCTTGAAAAGGTCAACTGGATAATAGTCAGGTAGAATGTCAAATCCGTAGCAATGATCCTTGAAAAGTTGCTGGTCAATGACAAACGACAATATCTTTGCAACCTGCCGGGTATTACTAAACGCTTTCTTACGCTTCTGAATGGCTACCGTCCTGAGATTGTCGCGATTATCAATGATAACGAAACATGACGGCTCATCTTTGGCCATTGCCGGCTCAAAGTCACGCTCTACAGGAATGTCTATATCATTGGCAAAGCGCATAACGATAATACCAGGTGCGGTATTGAGGTGATACACCCTATGCTTATATACTTTCCTTGTTTCAGCCTCTCCCATATAAAACTCGATGCTCTCATCATTTTCGAAGAGAGCACCAAAAGCAGACTGTCGCTGTTCCCAGTCATAGCATCCTGCGTCGTGCTTGTATTTTGCGTAATACTGTGCGAATCTTGACATCTATCTTATACC
>CADBHI010000021.1 GCA_902794405.1 uncultured Prevotellaceae bacterium | reverse complement strand
TAATTGACGGTTCGTTCAATTACCCAAGTACTAAAAAAGTACTCGCTTCTTGTACTACTTGTCTGTTTATGGAAATCTTTCAAAGAACTCTCTCTTTTATGCCTCCCGAGAGGGCTTCTCTCGTTTAGCGGGTGCAAAGGTACGACTAATTTTCAATTCCACCAAATATTTTGGGAATATTTTTTCATTTTTCTCGCAAAAAAAATATCCTCTTGACACAAATCAAGAGGATAATTCGCTACACCTTATATTATATTATTCTTTAGGGGCCTGTCCGATCAAATCCATGAACTCATCAAGCTTCGGAGTGATAATGATTTGGGTGCGGCGATTACGCTGTTTGCCCGCTTCCGTATCATTACCAGCCAACGGATTATACTCGCCACGGCCTCCGGCAGTCAGACGCTTGGGGTCTACGCCATACTGGTTCTGTAGAGCCTGCACTACAGAAGATGCACGCAGACAGGAGAGGTCCCAGTTGTTACGGATGTTCTCACGGGTGATGGGCACATTGTCGGTATTACCCTCAATGAGCACGTCGTAATCCTTATAGTCCTTGATGATCTTTGCAATCTTCGACAGTGTCTCTGAAGCGCGGCTGTTGATCTCATAAGAGCCGCTCTTATAGAGCATATTGTCAGCCAGCGAGATGTAGACCACGCCCTTCAGCACCTGCACGTCCACTTCCTTGAGTTCCTCCTTGGAAAGCGAACGGGTAAGGTTGTTCTGGAGCACGAGGTTCAAAGAGTCGCTCTTAGACTTCACCTCTACGAGATGGCGGATGTACTGGTTAGACTCGTTAATCTGGTCAACAAGCTTCTCGATGGAGATATTATTCTGCGAAGCATTGGTAAGGCTCTTGTCAAGCGTCTTCTGCAGGGCGTCATACGCATTCTTCGACTCGAGAAGCGCACGCTTCTGAGCTGCGAGCTGTTCTTCCAGACTTGACAGACGGGCATTCTTGGCAGCCAGGTCTTCCTTGGCAGCCTGCAGACTTTCCGTGAGTGTCTTATTCTCTGTCTGACAGTTAATCAATTCCTTTTTACTACCGCAACTGGTCAACATGAGTCCTGCGGCAAAAACAATCATAAATACCTTTGTGTTCATACCAAATAAAATTAAAATATAAAAGTTTGAGTGTGCAAATATACATATTAGTAGAGCAAAAACGTTCAAATATTCAATTGAATTATGGTAATTTAACCTCTGTTTCAGCAGATAGCAGCACTTTTAGGGCTTATTATTTGTCAGATCACTTTTTTTTTCGTACCTTCGCGGGCAAAAACAAAAGCAACATGAATCAGCATTTACGGTTTATACTATCATGTCTTTTCTGTTTGTCCATTCTTTGCATCTTTGGCCAGAAGCGTAAAGCCACCCAGCCGTCGTTACCGGCAGTTGAAAAGGGGGTTACCAAACGACTCGCCGAAAAGCGTGCAGCAAACATCAGTCTCGTCAATTATGACCTGACATTCAGAATCCCTGCCGACATACGCAAGGATGTCAGCGGTACAGTCGTCATTGATTTCTTCCTCAAAGACCGTATCGATGTCGTTCTTGACTTCCAAGGGCGTTTCTCTGGCAACTGCACGATTAACGGGGTGGCGGGGCAAGCCAAGATCAGCAATGAGCATATCATTATACCGAAGAAACTGGTGAAGAAGGGCATGAATCAGGTGAAGATGGACTTTACCAGTCTGAACACCGCCCTGAACCGCCATTCGGACTATCTGTACACCCTGTTTGTGCCAGACCATGCCCGTTCGTGCTTTCCCTGTTTCGACCAGCCCGACCTTCGTGCCACCTTCAAGACCACGCTGAATGTCCCTGAAGGATGGAAGACCATGATTAGCGACAGTACAAATCCCATTCCCACCTATCTCTATTCGTTTGTGGCAGGAAAGTTCTATGAGAAGGTTGTCAAGAAGGAAAACCGTCCGTTGCGCGCCCTCTATTTAGAGACCGACCCCAGCAAGACCTCACAATTACCCCAGGTATTCGAAGAAGTGTATCAGTCGTTACGCTGGATGGAGAAATACACTGGCATCCGTTGTCCGTTCAAGGAATACGGAATGGTGATTCTCCCAGGCTATCAGTTTGGCGGTATGGAGCATCCTGGTGCCATCCAGCTGAACGACCGCCGTATATTCTTAGGCCAGTCGCCATCGCAAGAAGAGCGATTGACCCGTTCCGAACTCATTGCCCATGAGACAGCCCATCTGTGGTTTGGCGACATCGTGTCACTGAAATGGTTTGAAGACGTTTGGGTCAAAGAAACCTTTGCCAACTTCATGGCAGAGAAGATCACCCGTAACCAGCTTTCGAAGGCAGACCATGAGCTTCGCTTCCTCAAAACCTACCAAAGCAAGGCCATCGCCATTGACCGTACGGACGGTACCCATCCCATCGCCCAGCCGTTGGATAATCTGAACAAGGCTTCCCTGCTCTACGATGACATTATATACGACAAAGCACCTGTTGTCATGCGGCTGTTTGAATCGATGATCGACGCCCATAAGATGCAGGCAGGATTGCAGAAGTACCTCAAGCAATATTATTTCAAGAATGCCTCATGGGACGACCTTATCGACATTCTTGATGCTGAAGCCCCAACTGTTGGCATCCGTCAGATGAGCGACGTCTGGGTACGTCAGAAAGGGATGCCCATAATCCATACCTCTTATAAAGACGGCAAGCTCATTGTCTCGCAGAAAGACCCCTACGGACGTGGACTCTTCTGGCGGCAGAAGTTCGACATCCGTATTATCAACGACCTGGGTAGCAGCCGCACCGTGACCGTCGACATGCAACAGCCCACAGTATCGTTCAACCTGCGTCAGGCCCCCAGTCACATCATACCTAACTATAATGGTAACGGCTACGGACACTTCACTCTTGACGAAGACTACGCCCGCCGCCTGGTATTCAGACTGATTGTCCTGCGTAACGACCTGCAGCGCTATGCCCTGCTGGAGACCCTCTACGACAACTACCTCATGGGAAATATACCTCCCAGCTACTTCGGCGAGCTGTATCGTAACATGATTAAAGAGCGGAACCCGTTCATCATGCAGACATGCATAGACCACATGTTTAAGATTGGCTTTGACATGAACCGCAACGAACGGATGACACTGGAACAGTGTATCATGGACCTTCTGGGCGAGAATCATCAAGACGAATGTCGCCGCATCATCATCCGCAAAATGGCAGCCAACGCCACATCGCCCGAAGTTCTTGACAGGATTCACAAGATCTGGAGCGATCACAACGACCCGCTTTTCAACGAGCACGACTACATGGAGATGGCTTACCGCTTAGCTATCATGCGTCCCAACGAATGGCAGAACATCATCAGCGCTGAGCGAAACACGATAGATAGCGACTTACTGCTGAAGGAGTTCGACTACGTTAGCAGAGCATGTACGCCTCAGCTTAAGGAGCAGCAAAAGCTTTTCAACGACTTGCTGAAGCCCGAGAACCGAAAGGAAGAACCTTGGGCACTGCACCTGTTGAGACTGCTCAATGCCGACGTTCGTGAGCCACAGACCAATCCGTATATCACCTCCAGCCTCAAATCGCTGGAGCATATTCAGCAGACCAGCGACATCTTCTTCACCAGCAACTGGCTGAAGACGATGTTTGCCGGACACAAGAGTTCTGAGGCACGTCAGCTGACCGAACAGTTCCTTAAGCAGAATCCCAACCTTAAGCCCCATCTGCGCAACAAGGTGCTGGAAGCCGCCTGGCCACTGATGAACAAGCGCAAAAAGTAAATTCCCTTGCATTACAATAATTAAATAAATACAAAAGACAATGATTCTCTTTTTCAAAACCCCACAGAACAGCGTGATTGCCACTGAGACCAGCCGGCAGCTCACGCAGGATGAGATCAAAGAGCTCTGCTGGCTGTATGGCGAGGCTGAGCTGGTGAACGTTGACAAGATGGAGGGCTTCTTCATCGGCCCGCGCCGCGAGATGGTGACCCCATGGTCGACCAACGCCGTGGAGATTACCCAGAACATGGGCATCAGCGACATCAAGCGTATTGAGGAGTACTTCCCCGTGGCCAGTGAAGATGCCGACCATGACCCTATGCTGCAGCGCATGTATAAGGGCATCGATCAGACCATTTTTACTATTAACATCAAGCCGGAGCCCATCAAGTATGTGGACAACCTGGAGGAATACAACGAACAGGAGGGTCTGGCACTCTCACCCGAGGAGATTGAATACCTACATGGAATCGAGAAGCAGAACGGCCGTCCGCTGACCGACAGCGAAATCTTTGGCTTCGCCCAGATTAACTCCGAGCACTGCCGCCACAAGATTTTCGGCGGTACCTTCATTATCGACGGCAAGGAGATGGAGAGTTCGCTCTTCGCCATGATCAAGAAGACCACGCAGGAGAACCCCAACAAGATTCTCTCTGCCTATAAGGACAATGTGGCCTTCGCACAAGGCCCCATCGTGGAGCAGTTTGCGCCGAAGGATCAGTCCACGAGTGACTACTTCCAGGTGAAGGATATCGAAAGCGTCATTTCGCTGAAGGCTGAGACGCATAACTTCCCCACCACCGTAGAGCCATTCAACGGTGCTGCTACGGGTACAGGTGGTGAAATCCGCGACCGTATGGGAGGTGGTGTCGGTTCATGGCCTATCGCTGGAACAGCAGTTTATATGACGGCCTATCCCCGTCTGCACGATGATAATGGAGCAGCCCGCGACTGGGAGGGCATTCTGCCCGTGCGTCAGTGGTTGTACCAGACGCCACAGCAGATTCTGACAAAAGCTTCTAACGGTGCCTCCGACTTCGGTAACAAGTTCGGTCAGCCGCTGATTTGTGGTTCAGTGCTGACCTTCGAGCATCAGGAGGGCAAGGAGAAGTATGCCTACGACAAGGTCATCATGCTGGCCGGTGGTGTGGGTTACGGCACCAAGCGCGACTGTCTGAAGAAGAAACCGCAGCCAGGCAACAAGGTTGTCGTCGTTGGTGGTGATAACTACCGCATCGGCTTGGGAGGCGGTTCTGTGTCATCGGTTGATACAGGTCGCTATAGCAACGGCATCGAGCTGAACGCTGTGCAGCGTGCCAACCCTGAGATGCAGAAGCGTGCCTACAATCTGGTTCGTGCCCTCTGCGAGGAGGATGTGAACCCTGTGGTCTCTATCCATGACCACGGTTCTGCCGGTCACCTGAACTGCTTGTCGGAACTCGTTGAGGAGTGCGGTGGCGAGATTGACATGACCAAGCTGCCTATTGGCGACCAGACGCTTTCGTCGAAGGAAATCATTGCCAACGAGAGTCAGGAGCGCATGGGTCTGCTCATCGACGAGAAACATATTGAGCACGTCCGTAAGATTGCCGAACGTGAGCGTGCCCCGCTGTACGTGGTTGGTGAGACTACCGGCGATGCCCACTTCTCGTTCAAGCAGGGTGACGGCGTGAAGCCATTCGACCTTGACGTGGCACAGATGTTCGGTCACTCACCGAAGACTATTATGAAGGATAATACTGTAGAACGTCACTATGCTGACGTCACCTACAGTCAGGATAAGATTAACGAATACCTCGACCGTGTGCTCCAGTTGGAGGCTGTGGCTTGTAAGGACTGGTTGACCAACAAGGTCGACCGCTCGGTGACAGGTAAGATTGCCCGTCAGCAGTGTCAGGGTGAGATACAGTTGCCGTTGAGCGACTGTGGTGTCGTCGCCCTCGACTACCGTGGCGTAAAGGGTATCGCCACCGCCTTGGGTCATGCCCCACAGGCAGGTCTGGCCGATCCCGCTGCCGGTTCTGTACTTTCTGTGGCCGAAGCCCTGACAAACATCGTGTGGGCTCCCCTCAGCGAGGGTCTCGACAGTGTCAGCCTCAGCGCCAACTGGATGTGGCCCTGCCGCAGTCAGGAGGGTGAGGATGCCCGTCTGTATGCTGGTGTGAAAGCGCTGAGCGACTTCTGCTGTGACCTGCACATCAACGTGCCCACTGGCAAGGACTCGCTGTCACTCTCTCAGCAGTATCCCAACGGCGAGAAGATTATCTCTCCAGGAACGGTCATCGTCAGTGCTGGTGGTGAAGTCAGCGACATCAAGAAGGTGGTCAGCCCTGTGTTAATCAACGATAAGAATGCCTCCATCTACCATATCGACTTCTCGTTCGACGAGCAGCGCCTCGGCGGCTCCGCCTTTGCCCAGTCGTTAGGCAAGGTGGGCGACGATGTACCTACGGTGAAGAACGCAGAGTACTTTGCCGATGCTTTCAACGCCATTCAGCAGCTCATTGAGAAGGGCTGGATACTGGCCGGTCACGACATCTCAGCCGGTGGTCTCATCACTACCCTGCTCGAGATGTGCTTTGCCAACACTAAGGGCGGTATGCACATCAACCTGCATGACATCTGTCAGGATGGCGACGTAGTGAAGGCTCTCTTTGCTGAGAACCCTGGCGTCGTCATCGAAGTGAGCGACGAGCACAAGCAGGAGTTCAAGGACTTCATGGAGGAGATGGGCGTTGGCTTTGCCAAGATTGGTTATCCTGTAGAAAACAGCCGTAGCATCGTGGTGAAGGCAGGCGACAACGAGAAAACCTTCGACATCGACGCCCTGCGCGATGTTTGGTACAAGACTTCTTACCTCCTCGACCGCAAGCAGAGCTTCAACGGCAAGGCCAAGGAGCGCTTTGAGAACTACAAGCAGCAGCCTTTAGAGATGAAGTTCAATAAGGACTTCAAGGGTACACTCGCCAGCTATGGTCTGAATCCCCGCCGTTCAGTAGGTTGCTGTGGCACAGCAACAGACACAACACCCAAGGCTGCCATCATCCGTGAGAAGGGCACCAACGGTGAGCGTGAGATGGCTTATTGCCTCTACCTCGCTGGCTTCGACGTGAAGGACGTAATGATGACCGACCTGATTACAGGCCGCGAGACGCTCGAGGACATCAACATGATTGTGTTCTGCGGTGGTTTCTCCAATTCCGACGTACTCGGCTCTGCCAAGGGTTGGGCCGGTGCCTTCCTCTTCAACCCGAAGGCTAAGGAGGCACTTGACAAGTTCTATGCCCGCAAAGACACCCTTTCATTAGGTATCTGCAACGGCTGCCAGCTGATGGTCGAACTCGGCCTCACCGGTGCCAAGGGAGCCAAGATGCTACACAACGACTCTCACAAGTTCGAGAGCGAGTTCATCAGCTTGAGCATTCCTCAGAACAACAGCGTGATGTTCGGCTCACTGAGCGGCAACAAGCTTGGCCTTTGGGTAGCTCACGGAGAGGGTAAGTTCTCATTGCCCGAGGCCGAGAGCGCATACAACGTGATTGCGAAGTACAACTATCACGGTTATCCCGCCAACCCCAACGGTTCCGACTACGACGTGGCCGGTATCTGCTCTGCCGATGGTCGTCATCTCTGCATGATGCCTCACTTGGAGCGCGCCGTGTTCCCCTGGCAGAACGCGTGGTATCCCCTCAACCGTCGTCAGGATGAGGTAACGCCGTGGATCGAGGCATTTGTGAATGCACGTAAATGGGTAGAGGCTCATGTATAAGAGCCTCTTTACCACCTTCTTTAAGATTGGCATATTCACCCTCGGTGGTGGATATGCCATGATACCTTTGATAGAGGAAGAGGTGGTGAACAAGAAGCAGTGGGCATCGAAAGAGGAACTACTCGACCTCATCGCCATCGCCCAGAGCTGTCCGGGGGTGTTTGCCATCAACATCGCCATCTTCATCGGCTACAAGCTGCGGAAGGTAAAGGGTGCTGTGGCTACGGCTTTCGGCACCGCCCTACCCTCTTTTCTGATTATCCTCGCCATTGCCATCTTCTTTGCTGCCTTCAAGGAGAACAAAGTCATTGCCGCCATGTTCCGCGGCATACGTCCTGCCGTCGTTGCCCTCATCGCGGTACCAACGTTCCGTATGGCCCAGCAGGCCAAGATCGGCTGGACTAACTGCTGGATTCCCATTGTCTCGGCATTAGCTATCTGGTTGCTCGGTGTTTCACCTATTTATATTATTATAATAGCGGCGTTCGCCGGCTACGTTTGGGGGATAGTAGCCCCCCCTTCTCCCCCCGAGGGGGGCACAATGGCAGGCAAGCCCGAAAGAAAAACTAAAGAAGCCCCCTCGGGGGCCGTAGGGGGGGCTTCGCTATGATATTCTTCGACCTTTTCATCACCTTCTTCAAGATTGGCCTCTTCGGCTTTGGCGGAGGCTACGGCATGCTGTCGCTCATCCAGCACGAGACGGTGGAGCGTGCCCACTGGCTGTCAACGGCCGAGTTCACCGACATCGTGGCTATCTCGCAGATGACCCCTGGCCCCATCGGTATCAATAGCGCCACCTACTGCGGCTACACCGCCATCCACAACGCCGGCTATGGCCACATCATGGGCATCCTCGGTTCGGCCACCGCCACCTTTGCACTGGTGCTGCCGTCACTCATCCTGATGATTCTGATCAGCCGCATGTTCATGAAGTACATGAAAACGCGCACCGTACGTTCCATCTTTACGGGCTTGCGGCCTGCCGTCATAGGACTCCTTGCTGCCGCAACGTTACTGCTCTGCAACCGCGAAAACTTCTCCACGCCGATGGAGAATCCCTGGCAGTTCCTTATCAGCGTTGCCCTTTTCGCAGCCACCGCCTTCGGTACTGGCTACCTGAAAATCAACCCCATCCGCATGATCTGCTACGCAGCCTTTGCGGGGTTGCTGTTGCTCTATTAGCAACATAAGAATTTGGACAAAATACTTCAATATTTGATTTTTCCCTTTTCCTCTATTGCAGTTTAGAGGAAAATGATTACCTTTGCAACCAAAACTGCAACTTAATCAACAAATTATATTATTGCTTATGAAGAAAACATTACTTTGCATGGCTATGGCACTCTTTACCTTTGCAGGTGCCAATGCCCAGAACGAAGACAGCCCTGTCTTCACCAAGACGCTTTCCTCTGTCATCGAGGATGCGAAGTTCATTGTGGCCGACAGCCACTACACCACCGGTCAGGATGCCCTGCAGAAAGCCATTGACACGGCAGAAGGCAGCATCGCCACACTGGCCAGCAACGAAGAGGCACGCGAGGCTCTGAAGGCCCTTCAGGCTGCCATCGACGAGTTTGTCTATGGCAACCCTCATGCTGACGCTACCGAGAAGATCCAGAACCCCAGCTTCAACAAGGACGGAAACAACGCTACGGCTATCACGTCGTGGACTGTCAAGAACTTCAAGCAGAACCGTCGCTCTGTCAGCTACGCCACCACCCGTTCCAGCGAGAGTGAGGACGTTATCTATGTCATCACCGACTTCGTAGAGCAGTGGGCCAACACCAGCGTAGGCAACATCAACGGCACTGGCGACATTTCTCAGGCTGTCAAGGGTCTGCCAGCTGGTCACTACCGTCTGACCGCTGACATCTTCGCCAACAACCAGCGTACGGAAGGTGTCCTGGAGGACGCTACGGGCATCGAGCTCTACGCCAACGACGTGGTTCGCGAGATTGGCTTGACCGACATTGGCGGTGGCACTAATGCTGCTGCTTTCAGTGTCGACTTCGATGTGAAGGAGGGTGAGGAGCCTACCATCGGCTTCCGTTTCAAGGAGATCAACATCAACTGGCTCGGCTGGGATAACGTGACCCTTTTCTATATCGGCGACCCCGAAGCTTATAACAACATCGTCAACGTTGAGAAGATTGCCGCCGCCAAGGAGGCACTGGCAGCATCTGTGAAGGCTGCCAACGAAGCACTGGCCGACGAGAATGCGCCCTTCTACAAGGCTGAGCTGAAGGCTGCCGTAGACGCTGCAAACGCTCTGACCGACGCTGCCACACTTGATGAACTGACAGAGGCCAAAACCAACGTCGACACCGAACTGTCCACCTTCAACGGCTACAACAGCCACTACGCAGCCCTAAAGACTGCCATCGACGAGGCTGAAGCCTTTATTGCTGGCGGCATGACGAACGGTGCTGACAAATTCCAGGAGGCCATCAACGCTGCCAAGACACAGTTGGCCACCGCTGCCTCTGACTATACAGCCGACGCTGAAGGCGGAGCCGCTCTGACTGACACTGCCCTGGCCGAACTGAATAAGGCTGAGAGCTCGTTCCGTGTACTGAACGCCAGCTATGCTAATCCTGCCAATGTCATCACCAACGGCGACATGTCATCTACCGCAGGCTGGACTATCCTTGCTGAGGGTGCCAACCCCGACTTGCATATCAACACTTCAGGTTCTGTTACCAACTTCAGCACACCGTTCATGGAGTGCTGGGTCAACAACACCAACTACGGCAAGACCAACTATGCTACCCAGACCGTCAATGCTCTGCCCGACGGGCAGGAGCTGCCCGCTGGCTACTACGTGCTGAAGGCTGCTGCCCTGGCTACCCGTCAGGATCAGGCTGGCCTGAAGGTCAGCGGCGTCACGCTGAAGTTCCAAGATCAGGAAGTGGCCGTGCAGACTGAAAACGGCATTGCCAAGGTTTACACCCTCGGCTTCGACAAGAAGGAAGCTGGCGGCGAACTAACCTTCGGACTCTATATCGACGAGAACACCGACGCCAACTGGATTGCCTGGGACGAGGTGGAACTGCAACTGGTAGGCGATAAGGACAAGTACATTGCCGACCGTACAAAGGCTGTGCTGGGCGAGAGCCTGGAAGAGCTGACCGAAGCCGTTGCCAACACCAAGAAGGCTATCGAAGAGGTTGATCTGAACGGCGTGGTGGTTGAAGACACCGACCTCGGCTGGACCTTAGGCGAAGCCCAGTATGTACTGGAGAATCCTGGCGACGAGGCCATCGTCACCAAGGAATATATTGCCCAGCTCATCAAGGAACTGAGCGACAACTTAGTGAAGTTCTACAGCAGCGGCGTATCGCCCAAGGCCGGCAAGTCGTTCGACTTCACTTCATTCATTGTCAACGCCGACTTTGACGTGGAAGCTACCACAGGCTGGACTGCTGCTGAAGGTTCAGAGCTGCCCAGTGGTACCGATTGTGCATACTGGTGGTATGGTAGCTCTACCACAATGGAGCTCACACAGGAGTTCTATCAGGAGCTCAGCAATATGCCTGCCGGTAACTACGTGCTCGACGTGAATGCCGCTATCCGTGTCGACATGACTTACGCCACAACGGCTTATACCGCCGAGAACCTGCCCAGCAACATGACTTACTGCAAGGTCTTTGCTAACGACCAGGAGGCAGACGTACATCCCTTCTTCTATGAGGACGAGGCCAAGGGCCTGACACTGGAAAGCATGATGGAGATGACCAACGACTGGGACTATCGTCACGGCAACGGCACACTCATCGACTACATGCTCAAGCAGAGCGGACACTTCAACAGCTTAGTGCCCTTCACCCTCGAGAAGGAAGGCAACATCAAGATTGGCTTCCGCATGGAGCTGCCCAAGCGTGGTGGTCAGATGCCGTTCATCAACTACTTCCACCTCTACTACTACGGCACCGCTGATCCTACCGCCATCAATGGCATCGCAGCAGACAACAGCGAAGCTCCTGCCGGCGTTTACAACCTGCAGGGTCAGTATGTAGGACCTACGACCAAAGGTCTGGCCAAGGGTCTCTACATCGTAGGCGGCCAGAAGGTCATTATCCGATAAATATCGACACCGTTATACCGAAACGACGGTCTGGGAGGCACCCCCTTCCAGACCGTCTTTCTTTTGGTCAGTCCGAAAAAAGCGCAGCCACTCCCCACCCCTAACCCCTCCCCTTGATGGGAGGGGAAAGGCTATGGGTTCTTGCCTTGCAAGCGACCTAAGGTCGAGCGGGTGACCAATAGACGGTCTTCCCGCCCTAACGTTAAACAATACTAAAAGGCGGAATTAATTTACAGAATTATTTGGTTTATAAAATAAACTTCTTTATCTTTGCGCCGTGATTCGAACACAACGTGGCCAAAGCCGTGCCTTCTGCAGGGGTATGGACAAGGCCAGAGATTAACAAACCAAGTCAGTAACTCATTAAAAAAAGAATCATGGAAGAAAACAGCAACCTGACTGCCGAGCGCAGTCTTGAAATCATTACGCAACAGATAGAACAGAGTCGTCGCGACGTGTCGAAGACAACGGCTCAGTCGCTCTACATCGCAGGAATCTGCATCATGTGCACAGCGGTCCTTGTCGCCATCATCAACATCATCACGATGAGCCAAGGAATGATCGGGATAGGACATTTGCTCTGGTTTTTGTTACCATTCATCATCTTGAAGCTCTCGCGTAAATATACTAAGGATAGCGCGCATACACCTGTGAGCTTTGTCGGTTCGATGATAGCCAAGACATGGATAACGTTTGGCTATTTCGCCATCGGATTCTTTGTCATTGCCCTCATTTGGAGTTTTGTCGCACCACGCTTTTTGCTGCCAAGCGAATTTGTGGTCTCACGGATCAGGGTTGCGCCAGTCATTGTGCTACTAATGGGAATGGCCATCACTATGACAGGACACATTCTACGCCAGCGCTGGTTGATAACGTTCGGCATTGTGGCTGGCTTGCTGTGCTTCGCGTGGGAACATTTCCATCTTGGAGAGGGCATTGTACTGGCTCTCTTGGACAGTAACTCAGCGTTTGCCTTGACAGCTGCCGGCATCAGCTCCTCGCTGCCCTGCCTGACCATCTTTATTTTCGCACTTGTCGGCCTGCTGCTCCCAGGCATGATGCTTAAAAAGCAGAACCTATGATGTTTCCAACGTTAGACCCATTGCTGCACTCCGAGCTGCGACTGGCCGTGATGTCGCTCCTGGTGAGTACCGAGGAGGCCGAGTTCCCATATATCAAGGAGCAGACGGGAGCTACGGCGGGTAACCTGAGTGTGCAGATTGACAAGCTGTCGGCGGCGGGCTATATTGAGGTAGAAAAGACCTTCAAGGGCAAGAAGCCCTGCACCCTCTGTCGCATCACCCCCACAGGTCTGAAAGCCTTCGAGGACTATGTGAAGGCATTGAAGAGCTATCTCAAGGTCAAGAAGTAGGTAGGCATATAACCTTAAAGATTATTAAATTGCACTGGCCATTCTTGCTTGATAATAAGATTATAATTACCTTTGTATAGAATTATTATTAACCCAAAAAGAATAGAATTATGACAACAGGTAACGTGCGGCCAGCGGATATGGAGCGCATCACGACTCCAGCCTTGGCCCAGAAGTACATTGACGAGCAAATTGAGGCACTGCGTGCTCAGATAGGGGACAAGAAGGTGCTGCTGGCACTATCAGGAGGTGTGGACTCATCGGTTGTGGCAGCGCTGCTGATAAAGGCCGTTGGCAGACAGTTAGTATCGGTTCACGTGAACCACGGACTACTGCGTAAGGGTGAGCCAGAACAGGTGGTGCGTGTGTTCCGCGATGAGCTGAACGCCAATCTGATTTACGTGGATGCTACCGACCGGTTCCTTGACAAACTGGCAGGTGTGGCCGACCCCGAGCAGAAGCGCAAGATTATCGGCGCAGAGTTTATCCGAGTATTTGAGGAGGAGGCCCGCAAGCTGGAAGGCATCAGCTTCCTGGCTCAGGGAACCATCTACCCCGACATTGTGGAGTCTGGCCCTGTGAAGTCACACCACAATGTAGGCGGTCTGCCCGAGGACATGCAGTTTGAGCTGGTAGAGCCCATCAAGCTGTTGTTCAAGGACGAGGTTCGCGTAGTAGGCAAGGAGTTAGGACTGCCCGACAATATGGTGTACCGTCAGCCGTTCCCTGGCCCTGGTCTGGGTGTGCGCTGCACTGGTGCCATCACTCGCGACCGTTTGGAAGCTCTGCGTGAAAGCGACGCCATTCTGCGTGAGGAGTTTGCCAAGAACGGCTTAGAGGGCAAGGTTTGGCAATACTTCACTGTGGTGCCCGACTACAAGTCGACAGGCGTGAAGGACAACAAACGCAGCTGGGACTGGCCGGTCATCATCCGTGCCGTGAATACCCGCGATGCCATGACTGCTACGATTGAGGAGATTCCCTATGCACTGCTCCACCATATCACCAAACGTATAGTGACTGAGGTGCCTGGTGTGAACCGTGTGCTCTATGACCTCACTCCCAAACCCACAGGTACGATCGAGTGGGAGTAAAAACAAGCTACTGATATATACTTATATGTGTATCCATGGTTCAATTATCGTATGATAATGAATCACACTTTTCAGGTAGCACTTCTCACACTTCTCACACCTAAGTTGGGTGAGGGAAGTGTGAGAAGTGCTACTTAAAAAGTGCGATTTACAATATATAGGTGAAACGTTTTTCATGAGACAAAAACGAAAATAAATATTCCCAGGCCGGGATTTTTCAAAAGGCGGTTCCTTTTTCTCAAAACTCGGCGGGTTTTGACAAAAAGGCGGTGGGTTTTGACAAAAAGGCGGTGGGTTTTGCTCGACGATCCACGCTCGGCTTCTCCCCACCCCTAATTAGGGGCGGGGCTGGGGCGGG
Organism: uncultured Prevotellaceae bacterium; assembly: GCA_902794405.1. Taxonomy (GTDB): domain Bacteria; phylum Bacteroidota; class Bacteroidia; order Bacteroidales; family Bacteroidaceae; genus Prevotella. The sequence goes on along the minus strand of CADBHI010000021.1, from coordinate 21,793 downwards.
GTAAAAGTTGGAATTTGGCACCGAGTTGCAAGGAGTTTGCCATAGAGTTATTAGCGTTTGCGTACGCCCAAACAACCGTTTGCGTATACTCAAACAACTGTTCGCGTACGCCCAAACGACCGTTCGCGTATACCCAAAATCTGTTGTTGAATTTTCTTATGGTTCACCACTCCCCGCACACCACCAAAAAGTATGACGGCCACCGGAAAGGAACTCCAGCGGCCGCCACGAAACCAATATAGATAATCAGATATGACGAAAGAGGTATCAATAGCCAATCTTTCCCTTCCAGTTGAGATACCAGTTGTTCTGGTCGGCCAGCTTAGAGACAATGGCAGACATAGATCTGCGTTTGTCTTCGCCCAGACGAGCGCCAATCACCTTGACCATGGTCTGGCCGGGATCTTTCTGACGCAGGGCATAGCGCATGATGTCGTAGTAACGGGTGCCTTCGAAAGCGAACTCCAAAGCGCCCTCATTAAGAATCAGGCTGTCGACATAAGCCTGCTGCTCCTTGATGAGCTGTGCACGCAGACCAAGGTCGGGCTCGATGGAGTCGTTGGGCAGCGTGTAGTACTCGTTCATCGGCGTCCAGCCAGAACCACGTGAGTGAATACCCATCATGTTGTGAAGCTGTCCGAACGACGTTGCTGCAACATCGTCGGTAGTGACAAGTGCATAACGAGAGTCGTTGAAGTCGAACTTAGCCAGGAAGATAGAGTCGGCCTTATCCTCCGTGTCATAGTAAGGCATGATCTGGTTCCTGATCTGACGGTTGCTCAGACCTGAAGAGAGGATGCTGAAGGCCATGTGGGGATAACCTGCCATGTTGAGAGCCTCAGCCATGCGCAGATAGACCATGGTACGACGGTAGATATGGACATTGCGCGACGAAGAATGCTTATCGATGGTCTGCGTCTCAATACGCTCGCCAGAGAAGCGGTCGCGGTGGTAGCCCTCACTCCAAGTCTCCCACAAGCGGAGGTCGCCTGAGCGATGCTGTGAAAGGCCCTGCGGTGCATAGATGGCAGAGGTACCGCTGCTTGAGATACAGCAGTTGGCCTGTGAAGCAGATATCTCCATCATACGAGTAGAGGGCGAGATGCTGACCTTATAGTCGTTTTCCTCACGCGAGGTAAACAGGTTACGCAGCTCACTGTAGTGACCTTCGGCACGGATGGAGTCGCCAGCAATCATGGTGATGAGTTCACCATTGGTAGAGTAGCTCTCGCCGTTGGCCTCAGAGGCAGAGAGCATGCTGGTCCAAGTAGAAGTACCCGGCATCCACATGGTGAAGTTGATGCCCGTAGGATAAGCAGAGTTCAAGCCATTGCGCTCGTTAATATAGTAATAGTAATTGAGCGCTGCCTGACGGTAGTCCTCGTTACTGCCCGTAACGGAGGCACGCCACAGGTACAAGTCGCCACGGACAATGCTGAGCGGGAAATAGAGCAAGTGGGAGTCGACGCCACGGATGGTGCGATAACCGGGATACTCCGTGTTATAGCGCTCAGGGATAGTAGCCAAATCATTGATGAAATAGGAGCATACCTCCTGAAGCGTAGCTGAAGTACCTGTCTCGGCAGCCTCGGCAGCCTCTTTGCTGAGCAGAGGCTCAGTCACAAACGGAATGCGTCCGTAGTTCAGTACCAGCTGCAGGTATGTCCATGCACGAATGGCCTTCACTGCTGCATACTCCTTCATGAAGATATTCTCGTTACGGTTGCTCTTGAGCGCCGTATCGGCATGGGCAATGAAGTAGTTACAGTTGTTGATAACAGCATAATAGTCGCTTGGCTTGTTATAGATGTTATCATTGCTGACGTTGAGGTTGGCCAACTCACGCAGGTCGTTGCTGGCCTCCGTGGTCAGGGTAACCAAGTCGCCACGCACCTCACCGAGGAGGATTGTACGGTCGGCCAAAGTCTGCAGCTTGCCTAAGACACCTGTCACAGAGTAGATGGTATCGACGGCGTTGTTCAGATGGTCTTGGTCGGCATAGAGTACGTCGTCGGACTCCTGCTCAAAGAAGTCGCTACACGACATGAACGAAGCCATGCCTAAAACGATGCTAAAGAAAATATATATACGTTTCATATTCATGTACAGGAATTAGAGGTTAATTTTTACACCAGCCACAACGGAACGGCTCATACCCAGACAACCCAGGTCGATACCCTGTCCGATAACACTCGAAGTCATTGAGAACTCCGGATCGCTGCCTAAATACTTAGTAAACGTAAGCAGGTTGTTACCCTGGACCCAGAACTGGAAGCCCTGAATGAAGTCGGAGTTCACAGGAAGGTCATAGCTCAGGGTGACAGACTTCAGTCGCAGATAGCTACCGTCCTCAATCCAACGGTCGCTGAAGCGCGAGTTGCCCATCGGATCCTGGAAGGTGATGCGAGGAATATCGGTTTCCTGACCCTCAATCTGCCAACGGCGCAGCATGGCCGTAGTCTGGTTCATGAAGCGGCTGCCGCCCTCTAACTGCGAACGCATGTAGTTATAGACATCGTTGCCTAACGAATAGTTGAAGCGTACGTCGAGCTTCAGGCGCTTGTAGGCAAGCGAGGTGAAGATGTTACCATAGATGTCGGGGTTGGGGTCGCCAATGATGGTACGGTCGGCCTCGGTAATCATTCCGTCGCCATTGAGGTCGGCAAAATGGATATCACCAGCACCGAAATAATTGCGGTCAACACCATTATCGGCGATGAAATAGAGTCCCTTCGGGTCGGATGTGCCTGCTGAAGCAGCATCTTCTGACGACTTGAACACACCAAGGGTCTGATAGCCGTAGAACGCGTTGGCCATCTGCCCAATCTGCGTACGGATGGTACCACCATAGACCTCATTGTCGACATACTGTGCACCGTCGGGCAGCTCAGTAACCTTATTCTTATAATGACCTGCGCTGGCACCTAACTGCCACTGCCAGTCCTTCAGCGATACAACCTTGGCAGAGAAGCCAGCGTCGAAGCCTTCGTTTTCGAGCTTACCACCGTTAGACCAGTTCATATCCAGACCGCTCAGGAAACCGAGCGACTGGCGGGTCAGCAGGTTGTTAGTCTTAGAGCGGAAGTAGTTGACAGTGAAGTTCAGGCGGTTGTTAACCAAACCAGCCTCCAAGCCTACATTCAGACGCTTGGTGGTCTCCCACTGAATCTCGTTGTTACCGATACCGGCGAACGACAGGCCTGAAATGGTATGCAGGAACTGCGATGCACGGAAGTAACTACGAGCAGCATAGAAGTCGATATCGTCGTTACCAGTTATGTCGTAACCTGCCGACAGACGCAGATAGTCAATACCCTTGACAGCAGCCATCCAAGGCTCGTTGGTGATTATCCATGCAGCCTGAACGCCGGGGAAGACACCCCAGGGAGCCTTAAAGAGCTTGAAGTCGCCAGCATCGGTACCAAAGCGTGATGAACCGTCGATGGTGAGGTTGGCCTGCAGGAAGTAGCGGTTCATATAATTGTACTCAGCCTGCAGATACCACGACAGGGAGTTCCAGTTCTCGCTGACACCCGTCACGTTCTTGTCGCTCAAGCTACCGCTCATGAACGGTGTCTTATCGTTACCGGTGTTGTAACCTACCTGAGAGTTGGTGGTGAAGCTTTCCCAATTGATGCGTGCACCAGCAAAGATGTGGAGGAAGTGTTCCTCGAACTGCTTGTTCCAGTCGATACGGGTGTCGCTCTGTACGGAGTTCTGCTTCGAAGCCAAAGAGCGTACCTCATTGTTGCGGTAACCGCCAAGACTGGTGACATAGTATCTGGGAGTACCATTGATAGGAATGTAGAACATTTCATTGGTGTTGACCAGATTGTAGCTGAAGTGTTCACTCACAAAGAGATTCGGAGTAATATCATACTTCGGGGTGATGGTCAGGTTCAGCATAGAGTTCTCGAAACGGTTCTTGTTCTCAGCCTCTGAATACTCGTTAATGGCGGCAGGGTTACCCAGCTGCCAGTTGTAGCCGTTATAATTGGCCAGGGCCTCCTCAAGATAAGTCTCCTCGTCAATGTCGAAGTGGCTGTCGGCAAAGCGTCCACGGCCATTCTCGTCATGGCCATAGCTATATGCGCTCATGAAAGGACTCTTCACGTAAGCCAAGAAAGATGGTGAGGTAGGTGTACCCTCATCATAACTAGAGGGAGCACCGTCGTTGCGGATGTCACGTGTCTGGTTGGCAAACGAAGCGTCGAAGCGTACCGAGAGGTTACGCCAGAGCGAGATGTCAGTATTGAAGCGAACGTTCAGGCGGTCCATATCGTTGTCCTTCATGGTGCTCTTAGCAGAGGTATAGCCTACCGAGAGGTTGTAGTTGGCGACAGCGTCACCACCCTCGACATTGATACCATAGTTCTGAGTCATGGCAGTACGATAGACATATTCCTTCCAGTCCGTCTGCTGATGATACTGATCATAGTAGTAATAGCTGCGGTCCTCGTTGAGGAACTTGAACTTACGGTTGGTGGTGTTAGTGGATTTCAGCATTTCCGAAGCATAGCTGCGGTACTGGCTGGCATCCATCACAGAGATATACTTAGGCTCAAAGACCACACCTGCCGAAACATTGGCGGTAATGCGGGTAGCCATCGACTTATTACGGCGTGTCTGAATCAGGATAACACCGTTAGAGCCTTTCGAGCCATAGAGAGCCGTTCCATTACGAACTACGGTCACCTTCTCAATGTCGGCAGGATTCAGGTTCGACAGAATGTCATTATAGAATCCGCTGTGCAACAACGTACGGTTGTACTGCTGATCGATAATCACACCATCGATGATGATGAGCGGCTGAGCATTCACATTGAGAGAGTTCAGACCCTGTATGAACATGACGTTACCAATGCCAGGGGTACCGTTTCTTGTCACCGAATAGACCTGTCCACCCAACTGCTTCTGGATTTCATCCTTGATGTTGATGGCATTGGTATATTTGAAATCGGTGGCAGAGTAGTCGCCGAGCACATTGGGCTGCTGACCATAGTCAGGCGCGAATGTGGAGGGATAGAGTATCACTTCTCCCTGCTCCTCACCCTTAGCCATACCTACACGAATAGGATTATGGTCGGGAGTGCTGATGAAAAGGGAGCTGGCGAACAGTGGAACTTTCAACTCATATTTACCGTCGTCGTCGGTCAGCACACTGAAACCTGCTATATTAGTCTCAGCACGGACAATGGCACCAGCAAGAGGTTGCTTGGTAGCACCGTCGAGCACCTTACCCTTAATCGTGCGGGTCTCATACTGCTTCTTTACTGTTAAAGTGCGCTTGGGCTTCAGGAAATCCATGTCCTCCTCGTCTTCCGTATCGTCGTCTTGAGCAAACACGGCCAAGGGGAAAGCCACCAGCAGCGAAAATCCGAATAAGATATATCGTTTCATAAATCTTTCTTTATTTTAAGGGTGTGAACATTAGCGTAACATATACCAGTACTTAAAGGGCCTGTCTTCATAATATCCGTGCGGGAATAACAACACGCCAGGCTTTCCTTGATAAGAGTCAGGTACACCAGCCGGTAATTCATCAACCAGCTGAAGCGTTCCGTGGGGAACAACCAAAATACAGTCGATACGCATGGTACGCGTGTAGTTGTTGTTACGCAACTGAGCGTTAGAAACCTTCGTTTCCACCGACAGCGTCGTCTGCATGGTTTCGTCTTCCACATCTACCGTACAATAGTCGAACTTGTAGTCCTCTGCCAAAAGAATATAGTCAACAACATCAGGAGTAGAAATAAAGTTCTGTCCTCCCTCCGGGTCGTTGGGGTTCACCAGTTTCTCAGACTTCTTGCCTGGAACATTGATGGTACACTGCATGATAGTCGGCAGGCGCTGAGCCTCTGTAGCATTCGTGTCGTTGGCAAGTGCCGGTGCCGTAACCAGGTAAATGTCGTAACCCATATTCGAGAGCACGTTCCTCAAATAGAATGTTACAGTATGGTTCATCGTAGCCACATCAGGCTGGAATTCGATGAAGGCGTTATTCCAGACCTTACCATAATATCCCCTGTTGTCAGAAGTAACATTACGGGTAATACCTGTCACCGTGTTGATAGAGTCACCGTGTGAGTCAGCCACCTTACTGATTTCCTTGATGGAACGTGGTTCCTCAGCCTGAAGGATGATCCACTGGTTGAAGCTCATCAGCTTGTTAATGTTCCACTGAAAAGCCTTATGAACCCATCCGTTACTGCAATCCACAATGTCTTCTTTACTCTGACTGAGCACACCATAGGGGGCATTCAGCGGATAGCGGTATTCATAATACTCGAAGGGAAGTCCCCAAGTGGAAACACGCGATGCATAGTTCTTCACGCAGTTCTCTGACATGGCAGAGTCTGGCAACGTCTTATCAGTATTGAATGTTGCACTGAAAGTCGTTCCTGCAATGATAGCCAAACGGGAGTTGGTGTAAATCAGCGAGTCGCGGTCTTCAATACCCTCTGGATAGTTGAAGTAAGGCTCATACTCCTCGATAAGCTCCTTCCAGACGTTGTTGGTAGGAGCCACCATGTAATAAGTACTGTCCTCATCGTTCAGCTGGCTTCTGAGAAGAGTGAACAACTCGTTGCGCTGGGTGAATACTGAGTCGAGATACTGGGTCTTACCATTAACGATACTACCGGCAATACTGCGCTCAGGCACAAACTCCTTATAATAGTAGTGGCTGTTATACATGAAGCTGCGCAAGCTGTCGAGGTCAGGATCCGTGCGGAGATATTCAAACACATTGGACTTGAAGCCAAGCTTCTCCTTCACCGTAAAGAGAACGCCATTGCCATACAGCTGGTTCTTGCTTTGCAGCTGAACGCCGCTAATGTCATTGGCTGCGAGCACGGCATACTTGCCGTTCATCAGCATGATAGAGTCCCTACTTGCATTCGACACAGAATAGTTATACAGGGCCACATGGTTCTGGATAAACTCCTTGAGAACCGTGTTGTCTTCCTCCGTCACGTTGGCAGCCTCCTGAGTCTTATAATCGCTGATAAGCTGGTCGGCTTCCTGTGAACTGAAGTTCTCGTTCGTAGGAGCAAAGACAGTGAACACCTGACTGCCGTCAAGCGACTTTGCAAAGTCACAGCCCTCGACTACCTTTGCAAAGTTACTCAGGTTGGGATCGCTCTTGATAGCCTGCCAAAGGGTGCCGTCATGTACCACACCGTTTCCAAGGCTCTCATAGTGGTCGTCCCATGTATCGGTGCAGGCGGTGAAGGCTGCGGCAAAACCGCAGCACATCAGGCCGGCACTTAATATGTTATATATCTTGGTAATCATAACTTTGTATTTTCAATTATCAATTAACAATTTACAGATCATCTTCCATCTCGCCGTCACCGTCGATACCATAGACGCTCTTCGGCACCATTTCCCAGAAGTCGAACATGAATTCGTTGTTGTTACCCTGCTTACCATCGGAAGCCACGCGGAAACGCACGTAGTGGGGCTTCGTGGCATCGATGTAGCCTTGGTAAACAATCTTGCGGTGGGTACGCTCGTTACCTAAGAAGTAAGACTTGTTACCACCGGAACCGAAGTGATACATGCTTCGACCGTTACGATAGACGCCAAGGTTCTTGAGAGTCTTCTGTTCCTCAGCCTTCTCTTCATCGGTCTTCTTCTTGTAGTCACCCAAAGACTCGTCGATGACGTAACGGTCGCCCAGATAGGTCTCGGAGTTGAGGAACTTGGTCATATCCACGGGGATGCCCTGAGGTACACCATCAAAGTAGCTCTGCATCACACCACGTGTCTCAATAGCGCAGAATCCTAAGCGCAACTGCCACTCACCGCTATAGGGCACTGGCGGGATGCGGAAGGTCATATCGTAGTCACCGAAGAGGTTCCACTCATCACCCTGCCACGACCAGAAGTTACAGTGTGGACGACGCATCACCAACTTACCGTTGTTGTTGATAGTCACACCATCCAGATAGCCTTCGGGGAAGTAGTAGTTCTTACCATTCTTAGGCTCGTTGGCGTCGTCTGGCGTAGAATTGCTGTCATCGACGGCGTAGTTACCCTTCAGACGCATGTCGTTGGTCATTACCTCAGGCCAAACGGTTGAGAAGTCCATACGGATACGCTGGTTCTGGACAATATTCTGAACATCATAGCTGAACACCACCAGGTCGTCTACATAGAAGTAGTGTCCGTTCAGGGCATCGTGCACCGGCTCTTTCTCCACCGTGTTGTCTACTAAGGCACCGCGATAGTTATATTCAGGGGCAGCGTAGCGGCGGTTGATGAAGTGACGGTTGACATAACCTCCATCCGTTCCACGGCAGTCGTTGCCTTTCTCATCCTTGTTCATGGTGAGCTGCTCCACCTTCAGCATGGTCCAGGGCAGCAGCGTCTGATACCAGTCGATGGGGTTGATCAGCTTGGTGTCGAAGCCGAAAGCCTCCTTCGTCTCCTTGCAGACCAGGGCTGTGAGGTCGCTGGTACCTGGCACGTAGCGGGTCATGATGTGATACTGCATGAAGCGCTTCAGCGGGTTGACGCTGTCGGTCAGGTTCTCGAAGCTGTGGCCAGGCGCACTGACATCATTAGGATAGACGGGGTCGTAGATCTTGCAGGCCAGGTCATAGAGTGCGCGTACATTGCCGTTGGCAGTTGAAATGCCATACTCCTGGAACTTGGCCAGATAGACAGAGTCAGGCTCGACGAATGCCGTGAAGCCATACTTCCTCGTAGAGGGAGCCCAGCCTACCTCATTCCACGTGTGAGACTTGTAGTAATACTTCGGATGGCTCTTGAAGTCGTAGTCGGGGTCTTCGACGAGCTGTATCTGATCGCGCACGCCCGATGCCAACAGTCCCTCATAGAAGATACTGATGCGGGGATTGTCGCGCAGGATGTCAGATATATAGCTATTAGACTTTTCTACCACCATATTGATGGGCTGCATGATACCATTCTCTACCGAGTCATCCTTCAGGTCGAAGTAGACGTGAGCCAAACCCTCAATCACAATCTCAGTAGTCACCGAATCGACTGAGGTTGCCAGATAACGGCCCAACATATTGGCGGTCGGCAGACGGTCCTGACTCATTTCAAAAGTAGAGTACAGGTTGGGCACGATGTGAGTACGGGCAATGGTATCACAGTCGGCGTCCGTCAGGGCGTCCAGGCTATTCAGTCCACGCTCCCGCAGATAAGCATTGACAGCACTGTCGGAGGGAACGAAGCATGTGTATTGACCGTAGGTAGACAGCAAGTCCATCAGGTTAGCACGCTCGCAAATAGTCGTGAACAGGCTGTACTGAGGACGGTTCTTCAGGTAGTCGCTCATCATCTCACCCGTGAACGTATAGAAGTTCTCGGTATCGGGCTCATCTGAGCAACTGGTCAACGGTCCGACAGCCAGAAAGGTAGCCAGAGCCATTAACGCTACTCGTATGTTATTCTTAATACTCATATTCATCTCTTTTCAACTTTCAACATTACTTTGTTTTCTCATAGCTAGTACTCTCACCACTTCCGAATGCCGGGTTAGGCACAAGGTTGGTGTTCACCTTCATCTCTTCATTGTTGTAAGGCCAGAAAATGGCATCCATTTTCTTGAAGAAGCTCTGCACATATTGCTTGTTCACATCCTCACGGTTCTGTGAGGCAGCAATAATCTCGTAGGTATTACCGGCACGCATGCAATAACGTACAAGGTCATACCAGTACTTTCCTTCATACATCAGCTCGTTACGACGCTCTTTCTTCACCAGTTCCTCCATCAGGCTCTTGGTTGAATAGTCAGCACGTTTCAGGGTGTCGGTACCCGTCAGCAAGGCCTTGCACAAAGAACGCTTGTTGATGGCATTCACCAGCGTAAAGGCTTTGTCAAGCAGGGGAGTATTACTGGCAATCACATCTGCATCACCACCTTCACCCATCTTCTGACAGAGAGCCTCAGCTTCCAACAGCATGATGTCAGCCAAACGGTATATTATCCACTTACTGCCATTACTGTTCTGGGGGAACCATGAATAGTCTGCTGCCTGGGAATTCCAAGTACCTGTACCGGCTCTACTACCATCGATAGTGACTGAACTTGCAGCATATTTGAGGATGGCGCCATCTGACTGACGGCAATTGTAATAAAGACGGGCATCGAGGAACTTATTGTCATCCTCGTAAACCTTACGGCTCGATGCGGTCTTAATATCCTCAGTAATTACCTCTGTAGCTGCCAACAAGCCCAGTTTTGATGTAGAGTTACCATATAAGCTGGAGATGGCCGAGTTGTTGGTCATGCTTGCATTAGAGGGGTTGTCTTCGTAGCTCAGTTCGAAGATGGTCTCTTTGCTCGCACCGTCTACGAAGATAGCCTCATAGGCACTACCGAATCTCGTTCCAGAAACATTATCGTTCACCAAAGGATAGCCATTCAGACGAGCTTCAATAATCGACTGGTTGGTGTTTGCCAGACCACGTCCGCCCTTATTGCGCTCCTCTTCCTCGTATGCTTTCTTTGACTGGATAACCAGCTCTGCATATTTGATACAGTTGTCATAATCCTTATTCCAAAGATACATCTCGCACAACATGGCGTAGATAGCATCACGAGTGATACGACCTGTCTGATAGCGGGGCTTTGTCTCCGGATAACGCACCACTGCATCATCCTTCACCCGCTCCAGGTCAGCAATCAGATAGCCCAACACAGTATCAAACGGTGTTGCAGGCAAATCCATGGTCTGATCGTCATCCGTGAATGCCTCATCAGAATAAGGAACGTCACGGAAGGTGCGAATCAAGTAGAAATAACAAAGTGCACGCAGAGCAGTTACCTCGGCAATGGTTGCCTTCAAGTCACCCGTGGTATAGGCCGGGTCGATGGCAGCCACACCAGGTGCATACTTCAGCACGGTGTTGCAGCGGTTGATGACATCGTAGAAGCCATCCCAAGTCGTATATTTGTTCATGGCTGTGATATTCTCCTGTATGACTTTATACAGGTCTGCGTCGCTGTTAATATTCTCACCTGACATGAAATTATCGCTTCGAGCCTCACCCCAGATCATCATACGACGTCTAACGCCGTCTTCCAAGAGTGCGGAGTAGCAGCCAGCAACGATATTGTCAACGTCAGCTTTCTCATTCCAGAAGTCTTCCAGTATGATTTCACTCTGCGGCTTAATCTCCAGGAAGTCTGAACAAGAGCTAAGGCTCATGAGGGCTGTACCTACAGCACAACACATTAGACTGCCGCCGAGTATTTTATTTATCTTGGTAATCATAATATCTTTCCTAATTGATAATTCCTAATTTAGAGATCAACAGTAATACCTAATGTGTAAGAGCGTGAGCGCGGAGTCTGTGCCCAGTCAATGGCAGGATCCTCACCACCAAACGCAATATCCGGGTCAACGCCAGAGTACTTGGTCAGCACAAACGGGTTGTTGATACTGGCGTAGAACGAAATACGGTTCAGGCCTATCCACGTCAGATACTTCTTTCTGATGGCGTATGACAACTGAGCATAGCTCATACGCAGATAGGTACCATCCTCAACGAAGCGGTCACTGATCAGCGTATTGTAGTTGCTGGTAGAACCGAACATAGCACGTGGGATAACGGTCACGTCACCCTCCTTACGCCAGCGGTAGTTCACAGCCTGAGACTGGTTATCGTTGCCAGTCATGGCCTCTGCCTGCAGACGGGCCTTGTTGATAATCTTGTTGCCTACACGATAGGTGAACTGTGTTGACAGACGCCAGTCGCCATAGTTGAACGAGAAGCCGAAACCACCAGTCAACTTAGGCAGTGACGAACCTAAGTAGGTAATATCAAGTGCATTAATCTGACCATCATGGTTAATATCCTCATAGATGGCATCACCACCATTGAAGCCGGGGAACACACCGTCGTGGCCAGTACCGTCGATACGGTAGTCATAACGCATACGAAGTGGTACGTCATTGGCATCCAAAATCAGCTGTCCATCAGCACTGGTAGCTACAGGAGCTGTCTTACCCTCTGCCGTGAACTTTGCCCAATAAGCATAGATCTCGTCCTTTGACATACCTGCCACAGCGTTCTTGAACGTATTGTAGTTATACTGGTATACACCATGGTACTTGAAACCGTAGATAGCACCGAACGGGTTGTGCAACTGAACGCGGCGCAAGGTCTCACCATTGGCGTAGCCATAAGTAGAGTTCTTGTTGTTCAGAATGTACTCGTCCATCTCCAGGATCTCATTTCGGTTGTTACCGAAGTTGGCATTGACATCCATCGAGAACTTACCCTTCTGGATAACGCGGTTGGTATTGATATGGAACTCCCAACCCGTGTTACGCATCTTACCGTTGTTATGATAGGGAACGGTCTTGAAACCTGCGTTCGAAGGAATGCGGAAGCTCGACATCAGCATGTCGGTATTAGTTGTGCTATAGCCCTCAACAGCAATGTTCAGACGGCCATCGAAGAAGCCCAGGTCAACACCAAGATTGTAGCTCGTCACATTCTCCCACTTCATGTCAGACAGACGGATGTTCAGCGGTTTCATGGCCGACATGTCGATATAGCGTGAAGTAGAGCCATACTTTGAGGTATAGAGGTAATTCTGTCCGGGCTGACGACCGTTGCGACCCCAGCTGGGACGGATAGCGAGGAACGAGAGCGTAGGCTTCAGTTTCTGCATCCATGCCTCGTCACTGACAATCCACTTCAGTGATACTGAGGGGAAGTAACCCCAGCGGTTACCGGGTCCGAATCTGGTAGTACCGTCAATACGCATCGTGAAGTCAGCTACATAGCGTCCCTTGTAAGCGTAGTGCGCTGAAACAGTGTAATACATAGAGCGCCACTGGCTGTATGAAGAACTGGGTGAATCAATCAGACCACCTGCCGACGGGCTGACAATGGCACCGTCAGTTGAAGGAAGGCCGTAGCCAGAGGTTGACTGGCTGCTCGATGAACCAGAGGTCAGTTCGAAACGTCCCATCACCATGGCCGAGTGGTCTTTGTTAGTAAAGGCCGGCGTCAGCGTCAGGGTGTGCTTGGTGTTGAACGATACACTCTTCGACGAACCGGTCGACGAGGTATTCACCTTGTCCTCCCAGTTGATGGTCTTCAGCTCCTGAGGATAGAACTTATCATTATAGTGGTTGGCAATATTCATGTAAACCGATCCGCGGTAGTCCAACTGCCAATGATCCTCGTCGAGACCCAAGAGACGGTAGTTCATCACCAGCTCAGGGTTCATATCGTAGTTACGCTCCTCGTTCTTGGCCAGATGTGCCGAGGCCACGGGGTTCACGTAGGTACGCTGGTCACTCTTGAACACTTCTGAACCAATGTAAGGTCCGCTCTGCAACATGTTGTAATAAATATCGGTATCTTCACCGGTAATAGGATCCTTCTCATAGATGCTCATATTCGGCATCTTCTTCAAGGCAATGGCCAACAGGTCATCAGAGTTACGGTTATTCTTAGTATAAGTCAGCGAGAAGTTGGTCTGTACACGGATACGCTGGCTGACATTATAGTCGAGAGCCACACGGGTAGAGAAACGGTTCAGCTTCTGCTCAATCATCGTACCGGTTTCATGGTCGAAACCACCACCAATACGGAAGGTTGCCTTCTCACCACCACCGGCAATCGTTACATAGTGGTTCTGGCGCAAACCGGTCTGGGTGACTGCATCACGCCAGTCGGTATTGTCACGGTACTGGCGCCACTCTGAGAATCCACCAGTCTCGTCCAAATAGTTGATTTCAGGAATACGGTTCTGGTCAGAAGCGTTATCATCCTGACGCGGGTTGAAGTATTCCTCCTTCAGCATCATCGTATAGTCATCACCACTCAGCAGGTCGTAGCCGGCAGGCTGATGGGTGGCAGTGAGCTTCAAGGTATAGGTCACGTGGGGCTTACCGCGCGAACCACGCTTGGTGGTCAACTCAATGACACCGTTACCACCTTGTGAACCGTAGACGGCACAGGCGGCAGCGTCCTTCAGCACATTGATGCTTGCGATGTCCTCAGGGTTGATATTCAGCAGCTCGGCAAACTTCTCGTTGTTGGCACCTGCCATATCGAAGTTGTCAAGGTTCACCTCGCGGATATTACCGTCGACCACAATCAGCGGGTTGGCATCAGTCAGCTGGGAGAGTGAACCAGCACCACGCAGACGCATGGTTGAACCTGAACCCAGGTCACCAGAGTTACTGATAATATCCAGACCGGCGATACGTCCCTGAAGGGCCTCGTCGATGGTTGTCATACCTAGACCTTCCAGTTCCTTCATGTCAAGCTTCTGAGAAGCATACGATATTTCACGCTCAGGAATGGGAAGACCATTACCCTGGGCACGTTTCTTTGACTTCACCACGACCTCCTTAATCTGGGTAGCCGATACGAGCTTCAGATTATAGGTCGTCTTATTAATTGGCTGCGTCACGGTCTTCAAACCGACATAGCTGAAACGGATATGGTCCTTCTGATTCTTTACCTTCATGGTAAAGTTACCGTTCAAGTCAGTAATGGCAGAGTTGATGATACGTCCTGTACCGTCAACCTCACAAACCGTAGCACCCATCAGCGGTCCCATGTCATCGCTCAGCGTACCATGAACCGATGTAATTGTCTGCGCGCCGGCCGTCATAGCGGCAAACAGCGCCAGTGTCATCATAATGGATTTTAGTATTCTCATACGATTGTTCCTCCTCTCTTACTTTTTAAGTGCTTCTTTCACTACTTCACGCCAAGGTCTCATCTTCTCATAGAACAACGGACCGTCAATCTGGTGAACAATAGCGTCACTGGCCATGAACAGCGTAGCATTATTACCTGTACCGTTATACCAGTATTCACGACAGATTTTATTATAGAGTCCGCCAGATGTGACAACATTGCGCACATTGCCCAAGACGTCAGTCACGGTCAGCGACTGCGGATCACTCTTAGCCGTCAACGGATAGAATCGGCCTGTTTCAAGGTTACGTTTCATACTCTCGTAACGACCCTCATCACCAGGAGCCAGAGCCATGCCGATAGCCAGCGAGTTATCATGTATATGATAGCGGATGAAATCGGTCAATATGGTACGAACGGTGGCCATCACGGTGTTCTGTACCTTTGAACGGTCAGCGCCATCATTATACCAACCCTCAGCATTGCAGATGCTGTCGAGTCTGGAGTCATCGTCGCCAGCTTCCAGTTCTTCAAGCGTAGGCAACAGGCCGTCAGCCTGCAGCTTAGCTATTGAAGCATTGGTCGGAACATAGAAAGTATAGTTATAGTTGTCAAGCAGGCGAATATTCTTGTTGCCTGCATCAGCCATACCGGGATTGTACTTGTTGTTCAGCTTGCTGACCAGAAGTGCAGTCTTAGGATCTGACATATAGTCATTCTCCAAGAGTCCAAGGAAGTTCGAGAACTCGGGGTTCTCCTTCAGCGTCATGTAGACAGACTTCTGGGCACCCATCGGAATCTGGTCGTCAACCTGATAGGAACGTCCGTTGGCTTTGTCGTATGCCTGAACAGCCTCAATGGCCCTGTGGTTATGCTCCATCTGCCAACCACCCTCAAAGTTCAGGTTACCATTTGCTCCCTGCGTCACGCGAAGCGTAGAACCGCCCTTTGTCTTAAAGTAGTTATAGCCAGCGCTTACATAATCTTCAAGCGTCATGCTCTTGTCGGGAATCACAATGATCAGGTTGTTCACCATATTCTCCAACTGATTCCTAACAACAGCATCAGTCACGGTCTGCTGGAGAGGACGTTCTGCACCAATCTCAATGTTACCGTCGCCATCAATGCTACCCTGATAACGGGTGGCCTGTACACGCGAGGCCTGAGCCTTGGTCAGGTCATAGCGGAACTCAAGAATATTGGGTGCCTCAACCGTAGCACTATCCTGCTGGTTCTGGTCCTTCAAAATATTGACCTTACCATAGCTGGAAGGATCCAGATAGTGCTTCATAGCGTTATTCGACGGAATGATCAGGGCATACTTGGAGTCCATTGACAACAGGTAAGGCAAGAAGTTCAATGATGCTACTGCGTTACCAGTCTCACCACCACTCATGGCCCAGTAGATGATATTCATCGTCGAGGCATGAGCCAGTGCCGGATAAGCCACTGACGAGAACTCTGCCGGCGGGAACACCTTGTTAACCATGTAAACCACACCGTTACAGCCCATGTAACTACTCACGATATCCTCTGTCGTAATGCCAAGCGTCTCCTTGGCATCGTTCAGCACATTCTTGAACTTCGAAGGCACAGCCTCCGAGAACGTGGTCAGCATATTCACGTTGATGAGCTTGGCCACGGTATTCTCAGGAATAGAGTCCCATTCCTTGTACTCGTCCTGAAGGTCACGGCCTGCGCCATTCCACCAAGCCTGCAAAGCCTCGTTGGTAGGAACAATCATCACACCGGCGTCAAAGTGCAGGTCGTTATTGTTGGCCGAGTTGGCATCGATATAATGGTTCCATCCCGGGTCAAACTTCAACAGCGACTTGGCAGGATCGCCACTCGGCGTACGGTTGTTGGGCTCGCCGCCAACTGAACGCTGACTAAAATAACGCAGTACGAAGGCTGAGTCCTCGTTGTTGTAAATACGGTTATACTCACGCGTTACATTGACATCATAATAAGGTGCCGAGAAACGGTCAAGCAGATGGCTCCACATCGACATTTGGGGATTGTTGCGGACTACCTGAGCCATGTTGGGGCTCGATTCAATCACGCCGTCCACCTTCTGGATATAGCCATTCTTACAGGTGATGTCACGCTCAATAATCTTCTTACCGTTCACCCACGCATCGCTAATGGAGTTAGAACCACCGTTGGTCAGGATCCTCAGGTCCTCACTGGTAATGTTGTTATACTCCATGTAGGCTGGCAGGAAGTGAATCATCGGGGCCGTAGTAGCATCCATGAAAATGGGCATCGACTTGCCACGCTGACGATAGGTTTCCCATGACGAAGTATTAGGCATGGCGGAAACGGGCATGACATACACCGAGTCATAAATACTACTTGCTGTCTCACGACGCATGGTACGTCCGGCCTGAGGCGTGGCACCGTCGCCTTCCGCCTTGGCGTTCGACATCAGCTCGATGAGGTACGCGTTGTTAATCATCGAGTTGTTCAGCAACATTCGCTTCTGAGCTGCTGACAACTGCTCGTAGCTGCGCACGCCCAATGTGTTCTCCTTGAACCATGTGTCGTAGGCAGCATCGTTGGCAGCGAACAGCGTCTTAGAACCCGTGTGACTGAACACCTCTTTCTGGTTCAGGTCATCGATAAGCCGCAGGGTTATGGTATAGTTACCATCTTCCTGCAATCGCTCATAGATGGAGTTGCCAAGCCACTCGGGCTGCCCCGTCAGGATCAAGTCTTCGTCTTTACACGACTGTAGAGACCAGACCCCCATAAGCAGTCCACAAGCAATCAAGGCCACTCGTCGTCCTTGTCTTACGATTTGTCTTTGTTTCATACTTGCTTAGGTTTTTTATTATTTGATTTGATATATTTGTTCGGTTTATATTTAGACGCCCCTCTGTCACCAAGGCGGTTGTTTTCTCTTCCAGTTGATTGTTGTCAGGTGTTTTTCTCGTAGTATTGTTATTAATATATTAAGGTACGTGCGCGCATAGAGTAAAACAAAGGAACCGGAGACGGGGTTTTAGCCCCTCTCCAGTCCCTTTTTATAGACTCAGATTGTTTCTATCCTCATAGAATAATCTTAATGTTCACTTACTTAATCATTACCTTCTGGTACTTCACGTCACCGTTAGCGCCAGTGGTCTTCATAATGGCAACACCCTTACCAGGCTTGCTGACGCGAGCACCGCCGATGCTGAAGAACTCAACCTTCTTGCCAGCAATCTCAGCATTGTTGATGCCAGTGCCGTCACCACTCGGAGTCAGTGAGCTGTTAGCACCGAGGTAGAACAGACGGAAGTCGTCGAGAACAACCCAGCTGTTAGTAACAGTCTCAGCCTTCTTGATACCAATGGTCAGAATACCGTCCTCAAGAACCTTACAGATTACCTCAGTTGTGAAGAGGCCCTCGTTTTGGTCGATAAGGTCATGACCTTCAACAAGCGTATTAGGCATGTAGTAAACCTCTTCCTCGTTTGGAGCGAACTCTTGTGAACCGCTAAGATTATCACCAGCCTTCATCAGGTTAGCAACAGGAGCGGCATAGACAGTGCTGTCGCCGTCAACGGCATAAGCGTAAGCCATCGTAGCATTGGGATCCTCGTTCCAAGCCTTATAAGTCTCTTCGTTACCACCCAGGCGTACCCAAGCGTTAACAGTCATCTTATAAGTACCTGCGGGCAGACCCTTAATGGTCTGGAACATATCGAAGCTCGTCTGCCAGAACTCAATAGCCAGAGCGCTGCGCTGCTCGTCATCGTTACCTAAGTTACCGGGGTTGGTCCAACCCTCAGAAGTGCTCTCCATGTCAGCAGTCTCGAAGCTCGGAGACTTGATCACGCCTGTGCACTCCACAGGATTCTCGTCAGAAGCATCAGCCATACCGGCAGGCAGAGCCAGCTTAATCTCCATGTCAGCAACAGCGTCGATGAGAGCCTGAGCCTCTTCGTCTGTCAGTGCAGAATTCTCAACAAAGCCATTGAAAATCTTATCTCTCAGATCGTTTGCAGCTGTCTTGGTAGCGGCTTCAGCCTCAGAAGCATCAATAGCCTCCTGCAACTCCTCACCGAGCTTGTTCATCTTCTCGAACAAAGCGATAGAGCTCTGGATAGAAGCAGACAGGTCGTAAACGTCAGCAAGCACGTTGAACATCTTCGTACCATCTTCAGCTTCTGCAGCAGCAGCCTTTGTCTTCAGTTCCTCAGCAGTACCATAAACATTCGAACCCATGGGCTTCGACAGGTCGATCTTGGCAAGCTCCTCGTCAAGGATAGGCTTCACAACTCCAACAGTCGGAGTCTTATAAGTGAGCTTGAAGTTATCCCAGATGCACCACCAATCCTGGTTGGCATCCATCTTCACACCAATGCGGAACTTATCACCCTGCTTAGCAATCAGACCGTTGGCTATGGTCTTGTACATACCGTCGCGACCAGCCTCCTTGTCGATGTAGAAGCACTGAGCAGCACCACCCATCGAGTTGGGGAAGTAGTTGCCGTTGATCTCCTCCTGGGTCCAGTCCTCAACAATCTGGAACTCGTCAATACCGTTCTCAGCGGGAATCTGAGAGTAGACGCTGGGGAACTGGCTCTTGGCATTATTCATATAGAGGTACACGGGTGAAGGATAGTCCTCGCCAAGCTCGTCGCCCTTGTTGTAGCCAGGTACCTCGCAGCGGACATAACCCTGAACCTCAAGCTCGTACATACCGACGGGCAGATCGGTAATCTCCTGCCAAACGTCCCACTTGTGGCAGTGCCACGACTCGAAGCAGCCATTGTAGTAGCCGCACTTATCAAGGAACTTGTCACCGTCGCCGTTGATCGGGCCGGGAGTCACGTTACCGCCATCGATGCGGTCAACTGTCCAGCCCTGGCTGGTACCAGTGTTCTTGGTTGTGCTTGTCTCGAAGGTAGGATTGACAATAAAGTCAGTCATGTCCTTACCGTCATACACGTCAGCCTTTGCTTCGTTCATCACGGCCTCAGTCAACTCGTTCACCTTAACAAGCTCAGCCTCCAACTCCTCGTTGGTCAGTTTAGCAGCTTCCTCAATCAATTCGTAGTCGTCATTGCAATAGTCGGCAAGGTACCCAATTGTAAGCAAGCCATTATATTTGGGATCAATACTCATCTTCTGTCCAATATTCTTGTCAAGATCCTTCTTCTTAGAATCAATACCAGAAATTATGGCAGTTGCAGCAGCGAGGTTTTCAGCAACCTTATCATTAGCATTGATGGCATCCTGATAAGCTGTCAGGTAAGACGCAGTATAGATTGTACCCTCCTCCGGCGTATACTCACCATAGTTCTTCAGAGTCTCGTCGAGATACAGTTTAGCAGCATCAGCACCTGTTCCTAAATAAGACAATGAGAAGTCGTCGAACATTGACCAGTCACCACCAATCTGAGAAGTCTTCTTCACACCAATTGTAAGTTCACCAGACTCGTCAATGGCTACATACAGCTTGTTTGCATACTGATGTAAGGTATGGAAATAGACATCACCTTGTGCCATAGTATTAGGTACATAGACAGTCACCTCTTCCTCAGTATCAGGATCAGTATAAGTCACTTCCATTGCACCCGGGTTCTCAGTCTGAGCACCACTCATCACATTGGCAATAGGAGTCTCAAAAGTAGTTTCGCCTACCTTGGCATACAACTTGGCATACCTAGAAGCATCGTCGTTGGCCAGCCAGTGATTCTCAGCATCACCGCCATAGTTACCAGAACGGTAATAGCCATACACGCCTACACAATAAAGACCAGGAGCAAGACCTGTGATAGTCTGATAGGTATCGTAATTCTTGCTATAATGCTCAGCACCGTCAGAAACAGTACCACCACGTCCAAATGCATCACCACTCCATCCAGTGGTAGCGTCACCATTGTCGAAGTGCGGGTTCACAATCTTAGAGGTCATGTCAGCGGGATTCTCAACAGAAGCGTTGTTTTTACCCCACTCAACGAAAGCATCGTTCAAGTCAGCCTGTGCTTTCTCGAGGTCAGCCTTCGTAGCTGACTCATTTGCATAGACGGCATCGTACTCAGCCGTTGCCGTGAAACCCTTAGCCTTGACATCGTCAAGAGCTGCCCTCAACTTCTCAGCTGCATTGTAAACAGCAATCTCGTCAGCATAAACATTATAGACCTCTTCCGTTACAAAAGCCCAGTTAATGCAATGACCCTCAGCCTCAGTCAGATAGGGCACACAGGCAGTACTGCTACTGGATGAGTCCCAACCCATGTACTGACCCTCGCGATAAGCGGGATGCTCAATTTCTTCACCTGTCTCTTCATCAGTCGTGGCATCCCAGCCTGGATTACCATTCTCATCGCTGGCAGCATAAAGACGAAATGTCTCACCTTTCTCTTCTACGCCCCAACGGTAATTAGCCTGACTGCCGAGATCAACAAACATGGATCCCTCGTTATCAAAGAAGGTCAGCTTCCAGCTGTTCTTCGCATTCGAGAAGTCATTGAACAGGTAAGCACCTTCGTAATCACTATCGACTATGAAAGCGACCTTCAGACCAGTAGATCCAATGCTCACTTGGGTACCCCAAGCGTTTCCCTCAGTAAAAAATCCCTTGGCGTCTACATTGTACAAATAGTAGTACGTTTCGGTAGATTCACTGGCAACAAAGCCCTGCATAGCAGAAGGCACCGGCTTCTGTCGAACGCCGTCTACAATCGCAGCCATTGCACCACTGGCCGTCAGCCAGAGCGCACTCAAAACGAGTAGTTTTTTGAATTTCATAAGCTTTAAGTTTTAGATAAAAAAAGTAGTATAAAATGATATCATGGTGCAAAGATAAGCATTTTTTTAATAACTAAAGCAAAAAATAGCAATTTTTTTCTTCGTTTTTTTAAGAAAGTTGAAGATTTAACAAATAGCGGGGCTCTCCTACCTTTGCACATGTCACCAAGATGCAACGACAAACTCGGTCATTTAGCAGTGCTAACTCGGCCATTTAGCATGACTAACTCACCCAGTTTGTGAAGACACATAAAAAAAGAAGCCCTGCTATCGCTGTGATAACAGGGCTTCACTCTTTAAAAAGACGGCGGCCTCCTACTCTCCCGCATTGCATTGCAGTACCATCGGCGCAGGCGGGCTTAACTTCTCTGTTCGGAATGGGAAGAGGTGGGACCCC
>CADBHI010000020.1 GCA_902794405.1 uncultured Prevotellaceae bacterium | reverse complement strand
CAAAAGCTTAGATGACATCCTTTCCCTTTGCATCTTGGGAAGATAGTATTCTCTAATCAACTTTTCAACATTAATATACTCGTTGATAGGTTGAAATAGTTCTTGCCCTGGACGAAGAACTTTGAATTTTAGTACATAATACTTCTCCTCAGGTCCCACGTATGTTCCATTACTTCCAAATAAATAATGCGAATTATCATACAGTGACTGCTCTTCTTTTTTTATTCCTTGAACGAACCCTTTCTCAGATTCTTGATGAATATCGATTAATCGTGCTGGACTTTTCCAGTTTTTTCTTTTTATTTTCATCATTCCATCTGGAAATCTCAAAGTACTATTTTCAAGTACATGATATAGAGTAGGCCTATTCTTCTTTATGTTTGACAAAATGGTTTCTACATCTTGAGACCACGAATCGACAGAACAATTTATAACATACTTTCCCCTTACAAATTTAATATTACCATAGATAAGGCGTCCTATATCTTCTGCATTGGGAAATATTGGATGATCTCTTTCTTCATCATTTTCATCAAATATTGTATGCAAGATTGACATCCATATTTCTTGCTTCCAATTGTATTCAAGACAAATAACATATGGTTCAATTTTGACATCAATATAATGCTTGTCATCTTTTTCGTATTTGATTTGTAAATCGCTGAATTTCTCAAATACATCCAACAAGTTTTTCTCTTGAATAAGTTTATTATCTTCTTCCATAATTATTAGTCTTTCTTTTTATCTTTTATCTCCAATGATAATAATGTAGCGTGGATAAGTTGAAAACTATAGTATCTCTCTTGCTATCCACGCACAGGCTTCTGCATCGGCAAGTGCATTGTGATGATTCTCCAAACAGTATCCACATTCAGCAGCAACGGTATGCAGTTGGTGGTTCTCCAAATAACGGAAAGCTCTGCGAGAAGCTGCAAGCGTGTCGTAGAACTCATAGTCAGGATAGTCCATCTGATATACTCGGAACACAGCCTTCAGGCAACCTTCATCAAAGGGTTTGTTGTGGGCCACAAGGGGCAGACCTTCAATCAATGGTTCTATCTGTGCCCAGACCTTTGGGAACACTGGGGCTTCCTCTGTGTCTTCGCGACAAAGCCCATGAACCTGGCTGCACCAGTAGTTGTAATAATTTGGCTCGGGCTGGATGAGAGAGTAGAACGAATCTACTATCTCACCATCGCGTACTATCACCACACCTACAGAACAAACTGAACTGCGTTCGTTGTTTGCCGTTTCAAAATCTATTGCTGCAAAGTCTCGCATTATTTCTCTTCCTTGTATTTAGATAATATAGGCTGCACTCGACAAAAATCAAACGAGTTTGTTTTTGTTCTCGTTGGCACTATATTTATTCCACATTCTCTTTATTTTACCAGCAATCTCCTTGCGAAGCCAAAGGGGTTCGAGCACTTCCACGTCCTCGCCGTTCCAAAGCACTTCCTGAATGAAGTCGTAGGACGGACGTAAGTGGTAAGTAAAGATGCTGTATTCTTCATTACGTTTTATCTCCTCCTGAGTCTCATGAAGCATGAGGTCGCGGATATAGTTGGCCTGTCCTGCCGACACTTTCAGCTTCACGGTCTGAGGCTCAAGGCGCTGGTCGGCAATGATGCCGAAGCAGCCGTCAAAAAAGTCCTCGGCAGTCCAGTCCTTCGGCATTTCGAACGTCTCTTCTGTTACATGAAGATCGTTGATGCGGTCAAGAGCGTAGATACGTGGCCCTTTCTCATAATAATAGGAATAGGTGCTACGGGCTACCAGATACCAACGCTGACGAAACAGTTTCACACAATACGGCTGCACATCGAAGTTGTTCTCCTCGTCCTTCCAATAACTGTGATAGGTCATGTTGAGCACACGGTTTTCCTTCATGGCCTCGATGATGGGCTGCAGGTAGTCCTGACCTGACGGCACGTATTCCAGAATGATACGGTCCTTGATACTCTGGCTGCTGGCCAAGGCATTGCTCACACAGAATGTGTTGTAGAGCCAGGAACGGAGACCGTTCTTACTGATGTCCTCTTCGTTCTCGATATAGTAACGATATTCACCACGGTTTTCATTGACGATATTAATACCAAACATATCCCAGATGACATAACGCCAGTTGTCGAAAGTGCGCTTGGGAATATCCACACCTCTACTGATGTCATCGCGGAGCCACAGTTCGTTTAGCTCCTTGAACGAAATCTTACGTTTGCGATAGATGGTTTCTATCACCCAGACGTATTTCGTTATCAAACTTTGTCCTCTGTCGTTGTCCATATTTCTTTAATTTTTCTGCAAAAGTATGACAAGGGTACGCCAAACTGTGGCAGAAGTTTTAGAAAAATGC
Source organism: uncultured Prevotellaceae bacterium (assembly GCA_902794405.1). Lineage (GTDB taxonomy): Bacteria > Bacteroidota > Bacteroidia > Bacteroidales > Bacteroidaceae > Prevotella. The sequence goes on along the minus strand of CADBHI010000020.1, from coordinate 33,352 downwards.
AAAGATATACAATAATATGGAAACGGCAAAGAAAAAGGTGTGAAAAGTGAAGAGTAAGCGATTGGGGCGCTTCGGAGAGGGGAAATTAAAAGGGAGATTGATTAGATGTCTTCGTTTGCATAGAGTGTACGGAACATACGAAGTGTATCCTTATAAGGCTTTCTTACCTCGTTAGCTGTAAATCCACATCTTTGATAGAAACCAACCGCACTATATTCCTTTGTGGCCAAAGCCTCAACCGTAAGGAACTGACATCCAGCAAATGTCTGGGAACGTGCTTTCTCTGCGATCATTTCAATTATTGATTGTCCAACTCTATTTCCCCTGTATTCTTCTCTGACAGCCAAATATGCAATATCAAGGGCTGGATAACGAGGCTTGGCATAAAACATTTCTTTATAATTCCAGTCCATCTCTGGCATTCCTGTTGATGACATTCCTGACACTAATTCCTCTTTGTCATCAGAATCAAGGTCAAGGGAGTCAAAACTCAAAGCATAGATTGCCACCAATTCTTCCTTACACCACACACCATAGGCAGAACAATAATGATTCTCGACACTCATGCGAAAATCACTCTGAATAAAAGAATCCATTGCCTTAACGCCAGAACAAAACGTTTCAAGGCAATGGAAATCCGTAATCTTTTCTGACGTGAGGTTAGAATAGTCTATTTCCATACTATTTGGACTTTCTTTCTTGCTTCACGTCCCCTGCGAATGGCATCCCTTTCTTCCGGAGTCAGGTTGCCAGTTGTAGCACGCCATAAAGCTTCCCTGATTTTCCTTGAGAATTCAGGCGTAATAGGCTCTCTTGGTGAATTAACTCCTAACATATCTGATACCTCCTATGTTTCTAAAATACTTCGTTTTCCCTCTAATATAGAGATAATACAATTTCTGTTTGCAAAGATAAGCAATAATCTGGAAACGGCAAAGAAAAATGCGAAAAATTTGGAAGTTAGCGGATAAGTTCATCTGCAGGTCGGGACTTTGATTTACAATATGCAGAAGTGCGAGTTATTTCAACCAGCGGTCGAGCCACTCGAAGTAGGAGCGCTGCCAAAGGATGCCGTTCTGGGGTTTCAACACCCAGTGGTTCTCATCGGGGAAGAGGAGGAGCTCAGCTTCGATGCCACGCATGATGGCTGCGTTGAAGGCCGACATGCCCTGGGTGGCGTTGATGCGGTAGTCCTTCTCGCCGTGGATGCAGAGGATGGGCGTGTCCCACTTGTCGACAAAGCGGTGGGGCGAGTTGTCGTAGGTTTTCTTGGCACGTGCCGTCATGTCCTTGTTCCAAGGTGCATCGTCGTATTCCCAGTTAGAGAACCAGTTTTCCTCTGTTTCCGTATACATGGCTTCCAGATTGAAAGCGCCGTCGTGGGCAATGAAGCACTTGAAGCGCTTGTCGTGGTGGCCAGCGAGGTAGTAGACGGAGAAGCCGCCGAATGAGGCTCCTACGGCTCCCATCTTATCCTTATCCACGTAGGGCAGGTTCTGGGCAGCATCGTCGATGGCCGTCATGTAGTCCTTCATACATTGGCCCGTCCAGTCGCCTGAGATTTCCTCAAGCCACTCCTGTCCGAAGCCTGGCAGGCCTCGACGGTTGGGGGCGATGACGACATAGCCCTGGGAGGCCATGATGAAGAAGTTCCAGCGGTAGCTCCAGAACTGCGAAACAGGGCTCTGCGGTCCACCCTCGCAGAAAAGCAGCGTGGGGTATTTCTTGTTGGGGTCGAAGTGGGGCGGCTGGATAATCCAGTAGAGCATGTCCTTGCCGTCGGTAGTCTTCACCCAACGCTTCTCTACAGTGGGTTTGGCTAACTTATCGAGTATTTCCTTGTTCACCTCCGTCACCTGTACAGCCTGTGTATCGCCAGTGCTGTCGCCAGGATTCACCACATAGAGGTCGGCAGGAGCCTGGAAGCTGTGACGCTCGGCAAGAATCTGCTTGTCGTTGAGCATCTGGAGCGATCCGAAGTCTGCCTCATAGCCTGTCAACTGCTTCACCTCGCCCTCGAGGTTGGTACGATAGAGGTTTTCAGTAGCATGCCATACGCCTATATAATATAAGGTACGCGAGTCGGGAGCCCAGCAGTAGTCGTCGACGTTGGAATCGAACGACTCTGTGACGTAGGTCTTGGTTCTCTCCTTAAGGTCGTAGATGCAGAGGCGGTTGCGGTCGGCCTCATAGCCGTCGCGCTCCATCGAGAGCCAGGCCACGTAGCGGCCGTCGGGCGAGAACTTCGGGTTGGTGTCGTAGCCGACGTTGGCGTCCTTGAACTTCTGGTTGATAGGCTGGTCCTTAAGCGTCTTGGTGGGGTTGAGATCGCCGTGATAGGGTACGGCATCTTCAAACTTGCTGCCAAATTCATGGTCAGGCTTGCAGAGGTTCTGCGTGAACTTATAGTTGAACAGGTCGGCACCTTCTACATCGTAGAGGAAGATGTCGGAGTCGGTCGAGATGCTGTAGGAGAGGCCCATCTCTGTACGACAGGTGAAGGCAATCTTCTTGGAGTCGGGACTCCAGGCTAACTGCTCCATGCCACCGAAAGGCTCCATGGGGCACTCGTAGGGTTGGCCTTCGAGGATGTCTTTGCCATCGGTGGCGACGGCAAAACCGTCGCCCACACTGAATAGGAAGGGGTGCTGGATGGTTTCCACATAGTGGTCCCAGTGGCGGTACATGAGGTTGGTAATCTTGCGACCCGTAGCCTTCGGCAGGTCTTCAGGGTTCTTCTTGATAATCTCGTTGAAGTCGATGCTCTTCAGGATAATGACCTTCTTGCGGTCGGGCGAGAACATGAAGCCTTCGACCTTGCCCTCGGTCTCCGACAGCTGCTTGCGGCCAGAACCGTCGACGTTCATCTTCCAAACTTCGCCACCCTTCAGGAAGGCGATGGTTTCGTCGTCGAGCCATTGTGCGTCGGTCTCGTTGTCGGCATCGGTGGTCAGCTGCTTCTGGTCGCTGCCGTCGGCGTTCATCATCCAGAGCACCTGATGGCTGGCGTTCTCCTCGACGCTGTAGTAGCCCAACTGAAAGACGATGTGCTTTCCGTCGGGTGAAGCCTGGTAGGCCCCTAAGCGACTCATGGCCCAAAGGGCTTCTGGCGTCATCTGGTCGCTCTCCAACTGTACTGTCTGCTTCTCGATATTCACCTTGTCACTTTCTTTCTGTGTGCTGCAACCTGCCAGTATCAAGGCAGCGGCAGCAATGGTCATCATTCGTTTCATGCTCATAGTATTTTGATGAAAGATTCTATTTTCTCTGATTACGCTGACGCTGCAGCTCCTCGGCCTGTTTCTGCATAGCCTCAAGGCGTGCGGCCAAACCGCTCTTTTTCTTGGGGTTGTTCTTGTTCTCCTTGTAACGGGCCTCAAGAATGGCCAACAGCTTCTCGTCGTTGGTGGTCTTGCGCAACACAAACATGATAGCTGCCGACATGAACAGCGAGATGAAGTAATAGAAGTTCAAACCGCTGGAATAGTCGTTGAACATGAAGAAGAACATCAGGGGCATGAGGTACATCATCCACTGCATCATCTTCATCTGCTCAGCCTGCTGACCCACCATCTGGTCCTTCTGCTGGCGCATGGTCATGTAGCTATAGAGCACATTCGACACACAGAAAAGGATACAGGTCAGGGACAGGTGGTCGCCAATACCCCAGATGTTAGTCCCCCACTCCACTATGGGATCGTAGGTAGACAGGTCGTCGATCCACAGGAACGACTCACGGCGCAGCTGGATGGCATTGGGCACGAAGTTGAACATGGCAATCCAGATAGGCATCTGAATGAGCATAGGCAGACAACCTGAGAGGGGCGACACACCATACTGCGAGTACATCTGCATCATGGCCTGCTGTTTCTGCATGGCATCCTCAGGCTTGTCGTACTGCTTAGTAGCCTCATCGAGCTTTGGTTTCAGTACGCGCATCTTGGCACTCGACATGTAGCTCTTCTTCACCATCGGGAAGGTGATGGCCTTTAATAATAAGGTAATAAGGATGAGCACCACACCCATGGAGAATCCCCATGAGGTGAGCCAGTCGAAGACGTAGATGGTGAACCAACGGTTGATGATGCGGAACAGGGGCCAGCCTAAGTAGACCAGCTGCTCCATATCGAGATCCTTACCAAAGGTGCTCTGCTCCTCGACATCCTTGATGAGACGGAAATCGTTGGGACCGATATACATTTCAAACTCTGAAGCCTGCGCACCTGAGGGGTCGAACTTGGTCTTCAGCTTGGCATTGAACTGCTTCAGGAAACCTGTGCCTTTCTCCTGTGGCACACTGGTCATCAGGGAACCACCCTGGAAATCGTCCTTCGAGATCAGGGCCACTGAGAAGAACTGATTCTTGAAGGCCACCCAGTCGAGCGTTTCCTCAATCTTCTCATCAATCTTCTCTGAGGTTTCGCTCAGATAGTCGGTCGAACCATTCTTTTCCTTATAGGTCAGCGTGGCATAGCGATTCTCAAAGGTAAAGCCCTTCTCCTGCTGACGGGCCAGATCGCGCCACTCAATGTCCATCTCCTTGTAGTTGGGAGCGAAGACGCCGCCAAGTCCCTTGGTCTGGAACGAGAAATGCAACATGTAGTCCTTACCCAGCACATAGTCCAGAATGACGTTGCCGCCATTGGCTGCCGTTGCTGTCATGGTAACGGTGGAGTCGCTGATGTTGGAAGGTACAAAATACAGGTCACTGGTAATGATGTTGTCCTGCTTACCAGCTAACAAGAAGTTGAGCTGCTGGGTCTTCTCATCGAAAAGGGTCACCTCGTCGGCTGAGTTATCCACGTTCTTGAAACCCTTGATAACAGCCTTGCTGATGGTGCCGCCCTTGGTTGAGACGGCGACTTCCACCTTGCCATTCTTCAGCACGACCTGACGCTCCTCGCCTATCAATGCGGTGTGGAAAAGTGAAGTCGTGTCGGCCTTGGCAGCTTCAATGGCCTCAGCCTTCTTGGCAGCCTCCTCAGCCTCTTTCTTCTTTGCGTTATCCTTCATGACAGCAGCAATACTGTCTTCCATACGTTGGGCCTCGATCTGCTCTGCTGAAGGCTGGTTATACCAACTGAATCCAATCAGTACCAAAGCGATGAGCACGAAGCCGATGACTGTGTCTCTATTCATACGTTCTATTTCGTTTTTATTATGTGTTCAAATCGTTTCAAGGTGCAAAGGTACGAAAAAAAACATATTCCGATGGAACAATTCACAATTATTTTGTATCTTTGCACCCAAAAAGCGAAATATTGCGAACAATTGTGAAGCATAAAAGGGTTGAATTATGAAAAAACCGACATTAATACTCGCGGCTTTCTGTGCGCTAAGCGCCAGTGCCGCACAGCCGAACGACACGGTCAACGCCAGACTCTACCGTCTGTTTACACCGTTAACGTTCTACCACAACGTTTCAAGCAACATACTTAGCTTGAACAGTGAAAGCAATGACATGGACGAGGCCGTTGACAAGGCATTAATGAATGTCTACCTGAACCGGCCTGACCTGGTGGAAACCACTGAGACCCAGCTCCAGGAGTCAGGATCTCTGCGTGAAGACATCGACATGCCCATCAAACAGCATGCGGAACTGACAGAGCATGTCGCCCCCACGCCTGATGAGCCAGAGGTTCTTCCCACAGAGGTGGAGGTGACCAAGCCCAAGTTCTGGACCAAGAAAGGTGACGGATTCCTGCAGTTCATGCAAAACTATGTCAGCGACAACTGGTACAAAGGTGGTGAGTCGACCTACTCGCTGTTAGGAAGCCTGACCGTAGAGGCCAACTACGACAACAAGGGAAAATGGAAGTGGGACAACAAACTGGAGGCCAAACTCGGATTCCTGACTGCCAAGTCTGACTCGCTGCACAAATGGAAGTCGAACGAAGACCTGCTGCGTCTGACGTCTAAAGTAGGCTTGCAGGCCACCAAGCGCTGGTACTACACCCTGCAACTGTTAGCTTGGACACAGTTCACACGCGGTTTGAAGTCGAACGACCATCGTACCTACTCTGACTTCTTCTCGCCGTTCAACCTGAACGTTGGTCTTGGTATGGACTACAAGGTAGAGGCCTTTAACAAGAAGCTGACGGGTACCATCAACTTGTCGCCCATCGCCCTGAACTACCGCTACGTAGGCCGCACACTGTTCCCTGACCAGAATGCAGCCAAGCCCACGAGCTACAGCTGGTTCCCCTCGCGCCACGGCATTGATGCCGACAAGCACTACATGCTCGATCCTGGTTCGCAGTTGACAGCTGACCTGACCTGGAAACTATCGGAAACAGTGACTTGGAAGAGCCGCCTGTGGGGATTCACTTCCTACCACCGTGCTGAAGTAGAATGGGAAAACACCTTCCAGCTGAAGGTCTCGAAATATATCACTGCCAACGTCTTCCTCTATCCGCGTTTCGACGACGGCAACGCGCCTGACGACGACCTCGGCTACTGGCAGTTCAAAGAATACACGTCAATTGGACTGAGCTATTCTTTTTAGAAGAAGTTCTTTGCAAGCAAAGCGTCGCAAGCGCCGAGCGAAAGAAGTGAAGAAGTTCTTTGCAAGCAAAGCGTCGCAAGCGCCGAGCGAAAGAAGTTTGAGAAAAGCTGCCGCCATTCCTGCAACAAATTCAGCGGAATGGCGGCAGCCTATTATTTATTCTTGACTTCTTAAATTCTCTAACTTCTTAACTTCTCTAACTTCTTCACTTCTTCTCCGTCATCTCACCCTCAATGTACAGACGGGTCATTTCGACTTTACCATTTGTGCGGACGGTGATTGACTTCTTGAAGTGACCAGGGAACTTGCCTGTGCCATTATAGGTCACCTTGATAGTACCCTTCTCGCCTGGAGCTATAGGGTCTTTCGTATATTCAGGTACCGTACACCCACAGGAAGGAACAGCCTGATTGATGATCAGGGGCTTGTCACCAGCATTAGTGTAGGTGAACTCACATGTGACTACTGGCGAAGACTCTGAAAACTTTCCAAAGTTATGGGTCAGCTTGTCGAACTTGATAACTGCCTGTGCTGAAACAGACATGGCGCCAAATGCAAACAGCATGGCTGAAAATAGAATTTTCTTCATCATTACCTTATTCTTTTTTAAATACTTTGATGCAAAAGTAATTATTTTGTCACGGATTACGCTGTTTGCACGGATTATTTTATACTTTTTTATACTTATTTCAGCAACTTGTAGTATTCTGCTGCTCCCAGCAGGAAGCAACCAGTACCATAGTCCTCGAAATCGGGCACCTTTTCGTAACTAAGCGGCTGACCAGCAGAAGGGTCTTTGCCCGTCCCCTGCATCCAGCCAAGGAAGCCATCGCTGTGGACTGCCGTCTTGACCATAGCAGCCCAGGCCTTGTCACAGGCTGGACGGTAGTCCTTCTCCTTCAGATAGCCCTGACTGATGCCCCAGGCCATCCCATAGAGAAAGAGTGCTGTGCCCGATGTCTCAGGCATCGCGTAGTTAGTCGACACCAATGAAGGATTCCAGAAGCCATCCTCGCGCTGGCACGTCAACAGTCCTTTGGACATCAGCAAGAAGTCCTTTTTCAATTCCTTGTAGGCTTTTTCATTCTTTGGCAACTCGTTCATACAACGAACCAAGGCGGCATAGACCCAGCCATTGCCACGACTCCAATAGCAATCCTTGCCATCGGGTTCCTTATAGGGAGGCACGTAATCGGCATCACGCCACCACAGGCCGTCCTTCACATTGAACAATCCACCACCGCATTCGTTGCGACTCCAGCGGTACATCGCCATTCCATGGTCACGATACTTCGTCTCGCCTGTCAGACGGTACATCTGCATATAGACGGGCATGGCCATCTGTATGGCATCGATCCACGTCCACCATCCGTAGAGCGAGGGCTGTGTGCCCTTGGTCTTGGCCGTCGCATTCTTCTTGTCGTTGGGGGTTGTCATCTGATGGTCCAGGTTCTCGCGTACCTTCGACATCATCTTGGCGTCCTTCGTCTGGTCATAACGCATCAGGTAGGTCTGTCCGCAACACTGGTCGTCAGCATCGCAGGTGGTGATGCCATTACGGGGAGTCCACTGGTGGAACGAAGCCCAACGGTCAGTATAGTCGATGTATCGCTGGTCTTGGTCTATCTCATAGAGCGCCATCAAGCCTTCATAATAAACAGCACGCGTCCACAGGCTCGAAGGCCTGATTTTCTTGACATTAGTAGGCAAAGTAGGGTCGCTGTACTTCGCCATAAAATAGTTGTTTACCCTGCGAGCAACGTCAAGTACATCGTTGGCAGTGGTCTGGGCCGTCATGGTCATTGTCAATGACGCCATTGTCAGTAGTGTAATAATTCGCTTCATTGTCATTAAGAACAGTAGATTAGTTTTACGCCTACAAAGTTAGGCAAAAAACCGAAACCACCAAGCATCTGCACTACATATTTAACAAAACTTTCGGCTTTTCTTGCGTAATCAGGAAAAAATGCGTATCTTTGCAGTCGCAAAATGAAGTAGCGATGACTCTTCTTTATTAAATTAAGACAGAAAGGATATGGCAATGAAAAAACTATTTGGATTATTGGTGTTTTTGGGTTGCCTTTGCATGACTCCTACTCATGCTCAGGTACAGTTCGGAGTGAAAGGCGGTCTCACGTCAAGTAAGATTTCATTGGACCTTGAAAACTTCAGGTCAGGAAATCGCATGGGCTGGTTCCTTGGTCCGACGTTAAAGATCAAAACACCTGTTTTCATTGGAGCCGATATTTCCGCACTATACGACCAGCGTAAAATTGAGATCAATGACCAAACCTTCACTCAGAAGACTATTGAGATACCTGTCAACGCTCGTCTGAACTTTGACCTCGCCGAGGGCACAGGATTCTTCTTTGCCATTGGTCCGCAGTTTGGCTTCAATGTTGGCAAGGATGAGTTCAAATGGACTGAAAAGGGTAGCTATGAGAGTACGTTCCAGCTGAAAAAGTCGAATTTCAGCCTGAATTTCGGCGCTGGCGTCATGGTGGCCGACCATCTGGAAGTCAGCGTTGTCTACAACGTTGCCCTTGGTAATACCGGTGAGTTGGAAAACACTTTAGAAGCTATGAAACAAGAAAAAACAGATACGAAGGCAAAGACGCTGCAAATCTCAGCAGCTCTGCTTTTCTAACGCAACAATATAATTATAAGGTATTAAGACAAGGATATGATTACAGTCACAAATCTGGCTATTCAATTTGGTAAGAAGATTCTTTACAAGGATGTAAACCTGAAGTTTACAAGTGGAAACATTTATGGTATAATCGGAGCCAACGGCGCAGGAAAGTCTACGCTGCTGAGAGCTATCAGCGGTGAACTGGAACCCAATAAAGGCACCGTGGAAATGCAGCCTGGCGAGCGCTTGAGCGTGTTGGAACAGGACCACTTCAAATACGACGAGTTTTCGGTGATGGACACCGTACTGATGGGCCACAAGCCCATGTGGGATAATATGAAGGAGCGCGAGGCTCTCTACTCAAAGCCCGATATGACAGAGGAAGACGGCAATCGCGCCGCCGAACTGGAAATGGCCTTTGCCGAGATGAACGGCTACGAGGCCGAGAGCGAGGCCGCCCAGTTGCTGCAGAACCTTGGCGTTGCAGAAGGTCAGCACTACAAGCAGATGAGCGACATCTCTAATAATGAAAAGGTACGCGTGATGTTGGCCAAGGCACTGTTCGGACATCCTGACAACCTGCTGTTGGACGAGCCTACCAACGACCTCGACCTCGACACTGTACAGTGGTTGGAGGAGTATCTCAGCAATCTGGAGCAGTGTGTGCTGGTGGTCTCTCACGACCGTCACTTCCTCGATGCTGTTTCGACACAGACGGTTGACATCGACTTTGGCAAGGTGACACTCTTCTCTGGTAACTACTCGTTCTGGTACGAGTCATCGCAGTTAGCACTCCGTCAGGCTCAGAACCAGAAGATGAAGGCTGATGAGAAGCGCAAGCAGCTGGAGGAGTTCATACGCCGTTTCTCTGCCAATGTGGCCAAGTCGAAGCAGACTACCTCGCGCAAGAAGATGCTGGAGAAGCTGAACGTGGAGGAGATCACGCCGTCGACACGTAAGTATCCAGGCATCATCTTCCAGATGGAGCGTGAACCTGGTACGCAGATTATTGAGGTAGAGGGACTGAAAGCTGTTGATCCAGACGGAACGGTGCTGTTCGACAATGTGTCGTTCACCATTGAGAAGGGTCAGAAGACCGTCTTCCTGAGCCATAATCCGAAGGCTATGACGGCGCTGTTTGAGATTATCAATGGCAATCGCGAGGCTGATGCCGGCACATTCAAATGGGGCGTCACCATCACGACGGCCTACCTGCCGCTTGACAATACGGAGTTTTTCCAGAGCGAGATGAACCTCGTAGACTGGCTGTCGCAGTGGGGACCTGGCAACGAGGTGACCATGAAGTCGTTCTTGGGACGTATGCTGTTCAAGGAGGAGGATGTGCTGAAGCATGTCAACGTGCTCTCGGGTGGTGAGAAGATGCGCTGTATGATTGCCCGCATGCAGTTGAAGAACGCCAACTGCCTCATTCTCGACACGCCGACAAACCACCTCGACCTGGAATCCATCCAGGCTTTCAACAACAACCTGATACAGTTCAAGGGCAACATCCTGTTTGCCTCACACGACCATGAGTTCATCAATACAGTGGCCGACCGCATCATCGAACTGACGCCTAAGGGTACCATCGACAAGCTGATGACCTACGACGACTATATCTATGATGAAAGCATCAAGGAGAAGAAAGCAGAACTCTATGCCTAAATGTGGCACGGTTTTTGCAGTTCTTCATACAGAAACACTTTAAATAACGTTATCATGGAAGAAAAAGATATCAACATTGAAGAGGAGGAAAACCTGCAAGAACAGCAGGACGTAGAGGCAGAAGCCGCTGAAACAGAGGCCGTTGACGTTGAAGTCGAGAAAGACCCATTGGAGCAGGCTCAGGATGAGATTGCCGTACTGAAGGACAAGTATCTTCGCTCAGTGGCTGAGTTCGACAACTACCGCAAGCGTACCCTCAAGGAACGTGCAGAACTGATATTGAACGGCGGTGAGAAAGTACTGACTGCCATTTTGCCAGTCCTCGATGACATGGAACGTGCCATAGAGAATGGTGCCAAGACCGATGATCCGCAGGTTTTACGCGAGGGTATGGAAATTATCTATCACAAGCTGACGAAAGTGATGGAGAGTCAAGGTGTCAGCACCATTGAGACTGCCGATGCAGACTTCGACACCGACTTGCACGAAGCTGTGGCAATGGTTCCAGGCATGGGCGACGATAAGAAAGGCAAGGTCATCGACTGCTTGCAGAAAGGTTATAAACTGAATGATAAAGTAATCCGCCACGCCAAAGTGGCAGTGGGACAATAACAATGGCACAAAAAAGAGACTACTATGAGGTACTTGGCGTTCAAAAGAACGCTACCGAAGACGAAATAAAGAAGGCATACCGCAAGATTGCCATCAAATACCACCCTGACCGCAACCCTGGTGACAAGGAGGCAGAAGAGAAATTCAAAGAAGCTGCGGAGGCCTACAATGTGCTGCACGACCCTAAGAGCCGTCAGCAGTACGACCAGTTTGGCTTTAACAATCCGTTTGGCGGAGGCGGCTTTGGCGACGGCGGCTTCTCATCGATGAACATGGACGACATCTTCTCGATGTTTGGCGATGTCTTCGGTGGCCACGGCTTTGGCGGCTTTGGCGGAGGCCAGCGCCGTCCGCAGCAGTATCGTGGTGGTGACCTCAGACTGAAGGTTCGCCTATCGTTAGAGGAAATCAACCAAGGAGTCACCAAGAAGTTCAAAGTCAGGAAAGACGTTCCTTGTAGCCATTGCCACGGCACTGGTGCCGAAGCTGGTTCAGTGAAGGAACAATGTCCTACGTGCCACGGTTCAGGTGTCATTACCCACACCACCCAAAGCATCTTTGGTATGATGCAGACTCAAGGCGTGTGTCCCACCTGTCAGGGTGAAGGCTCCGTTATCAAGAGCAAATGCCCAGAGTGTCATGGCGAAGGTATCGTTAAAGGCGAGGAAGTGGTAGAGATAAAAATCCCCGCTGGCGTAGCAGAGGGAATGGTGGTCAACGTACCTGGCAAAGGTAACGCTGGGCGTCGGAATGGTGTCAACGGCGACATTCAGGTATTTATTGAGGAAGACAAAAACGATACTTTCATACGCGACGGTAACGATTTGATATACAACCTATTGCTTGACTTCCCTACAGCAGCACTTGGAGGCGAGGTAGAGGTACCAACCATCGAAGGCAGCAAGGTGCGTGTAAAGTTGGAGAACGGCACACAGCCAGGCAAGACACTACGTCTACGCGGCAAGGGACTGCCCGCCGTCCAGGGCTATGGCAACGGACGTGGCGACCTGGTGGTCAATATCAGTGTCTACGTTCCAAAGACGCTGTCACGCGAAGAGAAAGAGGCTGTCCTGAAATTCAAGGACAGTGACAACTTCAAGGGCGACAAGCAGACGAAGGAAACCATTTTCCAGCGTTTCAAGAATTATTTCAATTAATAACAGCAGAGCCAGATGACTTACGAAGAAACTTGTGAGTGGCTGTTCCATCAGACAGCAAACTACGAAAGCCAGGGACAAGGCGGCTACAAGGCCAGCCTTGATAATATGCATAAGCTGGACGAATACTACAAACACCCCCACAACAGTTTCAAGTCTATCCATGTAGGCGGAACAAATGGCAAGGGCTCAGTTTCGCACACCATTGCCGCCCTGCTACAGGTTTGCGGTTACAAAGTAGGCCTGTACACATCGCCACATCTGGCTGATTTCAGCGAGCGAATTCGTATCAACGGCCAACCCATCTCTGAAGATTATGTAGTGAGTTTCACAGATGAAGGCAAACCCTTTTTCGAAAAGGTTGGTGCTACCTTCTTTGAGATTGCCACCGCAATGGCCTTTAAGTACTTCAGCGACAACAACATTGACATTGCTGTCGTAGAAGTAGGACTGGGAGGACGGCTCGACAGTACCAATATCATCACCCCCGTGCTTAGCGTCATCACCAATATCAGCCTTGATCACACCCAGATTCTTGGTTCGTCGTTAGAACAGATAGCCATGGAAAAGGGTGGAATCATCAAGGATGCCATACCTGTTGTTATTGGCGAGACCACCCCAGAGACACGTCCCATATTTGATGCATTGGCCCAGCAGTGCGATGCACCTATTATATATGCGGAGGAGATGAACGAAATCGAGGAAGCAGAATTCCTGCCAGAGGAGTCAGGCATCTATTATAAGACCAAACACTTAGGCAGTTTCAAAGGCCAGCTATGTGGACAATGCCAGGTAGCCAACGCTAAAACAATAGCTGCAAGTCTCGATGTGTTGTCAAAGTTAGGCTTTTTGAGTACAGTTACCTCAGAGGCCACACGCATCTCCATCCAGAAGGAAGTAAGCATGGCCTTCCTTAACGTTTGCGATATCACTGGTCTGAAGGGACGCTGGCAGGTGGTCAGAGCTAATCCAACCGTCATCACGGACATTGGCCATAACGTTGGAGCATGGCAGTATCTGTCAGAACAACTGAAGGCGCTCAAGTGCCGACAGCTGCACATCGTATTCGGCATCGTGGGCGACAAAGACATCTATGGTGTGATGTCAATGCTTCCAAAAGACGCTATTTACTATTTTACCAAGGCTTACACGCCAAGAGCCCTGCCTGAACAGTCAGTTCTGGTCTTCGGACAGCAGTTCGGACTCAACGGAGAGTGCTATCCCACTGTAGCTGAGGCATATTCAGCAGCTATGAGAGCAGCAGAAAATAACGATATTATCTTCGTTGGAGGTAGCAATTATGTGGTCGCTGACTTCCTAAATACACGCGATTAGGTGTTTTTAACACTCTCATAACCTTTTTTTAAAGTGTTTCTTTTGTTTGTTTGGTTTATTTTTTGTTACTTTGTAGGCAAATACTATAAACTTAAAGCAAACAGTTATGTCAAACACTACAGAAAATGCGAATCTTTGTGGTCTGAACCGTAAGGACTTCCAGGCCACCATCAATGGTAAAAAAACCGATTTGTACATCCTGCGCAACCGCAAGGGTTACGAAGTAGCAATCTCGAATTATGGCGGCGCCATCTGTGCCATCATGGTTCCTGACAAGAACGGAAACGTGGGTAACGTCATTCAAGGACACGCCAACATCAAGCAGCTCACCAGTGGTGACGAGCCTTATCTCTCAACACTGATTGGACGTTGGGGCAACCGCATCTGCAAGGGACAGTTTACGCTCAACGGCAAGGACTACCAGCTGGCTATCAACAATGGTCCCAACCACCTGCATGGCGGACTCAAAGGCTTCAATGCCAAGATCTGGGATGCACGTCAGATGGGTCCACGCTCACTGGCTCTGCATCGCATATCTTCCTATGGTGAAGAGGGTTACACGGGCGAGCTTGATGTAACGGTTGAATTCACTTTCACTGACCTCAACGAATTGGTCATTGAGTATCTGGCTACAACCAACAAGAAGACCATCGTCAACCTGACCCACCACGCCTTCTTCTCACTGGCTGGAACAGCTGACCCCACCCCCACAATCGATGACCTGATCTGCGAAATCAATGCCGACTTCTATCTGCCGACCGATGATACCGCTATTCCTACAGGTGAAATCCTGAAGGTGGCTGGCACACCGTTCGACTTCACAGCTCCGAAGGCTATCGGCAAGGAGATTGATGCTGACAATGAGCAGATTAAGTTTGGTAACGGCTACGACCACAACTATGTGCTGAATAAGAAGGAAGAGGGTGAGCTGAGCTTCGCTGCTCGTCTGACCGAACCTAAGAGCGGCCGTACGATGGAGTGCTACACCACTGAGCCTGGCATGCAGCTCTATACGGGTAACTACCTGTGTGGCTACAAGGGTGCCAACGGTGCTACGTTCCCACGTCGCTCGGCAGTCTGCCTTGAGACCCAGCACTTCCCTGACACGCCCAACCGTCCATACTTCCCCAGCGTTGTACTGAATCCTGGCGAGCGCTACAAGTCGAAGACCATCTATCGCTTCGGTGTTGTGGAGTAAATCGTAAATCGAAAATCCGTAAATCGTAATTAATCTTATGTCACAACAAAAAAACAACACCCAGATAGTAGCCATCGTCACGATGTGCTTTATCTTTGCGATGATTTCGTTCGTCACCAATATGGGTGCCCCGTTTGGCAACATCTGGGGCTTCACCTATCCCTTTGCCAAGGCGTGGGGTAACCTGATGAACTTTGCTGCCTATCTGTTCATGGGCATCCCTGCTGGTAAGATGCTTATTAAATATGGTTATAAGAAGACCGCCCTCATCGCCCTTATCGTGGGTATTGTGGGACTCGCACTTCAGTACCTGTCGAGCATCGCCGGAGCTGGAACCTATGTATTCACCTACGACAACATTCCCGTTGCCCTCAACCTGTTGATTTACCTGCTGGGTGCCTTCATCTGCGGTTTCTGCGTCTGTATGCTCAACACCGTGGTGAACCCCATGCTCAACATTCTGGGTGGTGGTGGTAACCGTGGTAACCAGTTCATCCAGATTGGTGGTACCATGAACTCGCTCACCGCTACGCTGACCCCGCTGCTGACGGGTCTGCTGGTAGGCACCGTGACTGAGAACACCAGCATGACCGACGTGTCGCCGCTGCTGTTCATCGGTATGGCCGTCTTCGCCATCTCTTACGTCATCATCAGCCGTGTGGAGATTCCTGAGCCCACACTGGGCAAGGAGCAGCCGAAGTACGAGCGCAGCCCGCTGGCCTTCCGCCACTGTCTGCTCGGCGTTATCGCTATCTTCTTCTATGTAGGCGTGGAAATCGGTGTCCCCATGGAGCTCAATTTCTATATCACAGACCTTGGCTTCGAGGGTTCAGCTGCCATCGGTGGCACACTGGCCGCCAGCTACTGGCTCATGATGCTTGTTGGCCGTGCTTCGTCGAGTGCTATCTCTGGTAAAGTGAGCACCTCACTCCAGATGACTGTCGTATCGACCGTTGCCATCGTGCTGCTGCTCATCGCCATCTTCCTGCCTGAAAGCGTCAGCATCACCATTAGCGGTCACGACGTGCCCATGAAGGCCATCTTCATCGCTGCCTGCGGACTTTGCACCAGCATCATGTGGGGTGGCATCTTCAACCTCTCGGTTGAGGGACTTGGCAAGTACACCGAGGCTGCCAGCGGTATCTTCATGACCATGGTTGTGGGTGGTGGTATCATGCCTCTCATCCAGGAAGCCATTGCCAAGAGCGCAGGCCCCATCGCCTCCTACTGGCTCATCATCGCCATGCTGGCCTACATCCTGTTCTACAGCACCATTGGCTGCAAGAACGTCAACAAAGACATTAAGGTTGACTAATAACCAAATTTTAACTATAAATTATAACAAACATGATTGACATTGAATTTGTAAGAAGCCGCTTCATCAAGCACTTTGACGGAAAAACAGGTAATGTATACACGTCACCCGGTCGTATCAACCTGATTGGTGAGCACACCGACTATAACGGCGGATTCGTATTCCCAGGAGCTGTTGACAAGGGTATAACCGCTGAAATGCGTATCAACGATACAGAGGACACCGTGATGGCCTACGCCATCGACCTGAAGGACCGTGTGGACTTCCACCTCGACGACCCCGCAGGTCCCAAGGCCTCTTGGGCACGCTACATCTACGGTATCGCCCTCGAAATGCGCAAGCTCGGCGTTCCCGTCAAGGGCTTCAACATTGCCTTTGCTGGCGACGTGCCCCTTGGTGCCGGCATGTCTTCAAGTGCTGCTATGGAGAGCTGTTTCGCCTGCGGTCTGAACGACCTCTTCGGCGATAATAAGGTTTCTCAGTGGGATATGGTGCTCGCCGGACAGGCAACTGAGCACAACTACTGCGGCGTAAACTGCGGTATCATGGACCAGTTCGCCTCTGTCTTTGGCAAGGCTGGCTGCCTCATGCGCCTCGACTGCCGCAGCCGCGAGTTCGAGTACTTCCCCTTCAAGCCCGATGGCTATCGCCTCGTACTGCTCGACAGCGTCGTGAAGCACCAGCTGGCAGGCTCGCCCTACAACGACCGTCGCAACTCCTGCGAGAACGTGGTGAAGCACATTGCTGCCAAGCATCCGGAGGGCAAGTTTGAAACCTTGCGTGACTGCACATGGGAGCAGCTCGAGGAAGTGAAGGAAGAGGTAGGAGCTGAAGACTACAGCCGTGCTAAGTTTGTGCTCGGCGAGAAGGACCGCGTGCTGGCTGTCTGCGACGCCCTGAACGAAGGCGACTACGAGAAGGTCGGTGAGATGATGTACAAGACCCATGAGGGCCTGTCGAAGGACTACGAGGTTAGCTGCGTTGAGCTTGACTTCCTCAACGACATTGCCAAGGAGTGTGGCGTCACGGGTTCTCGTATCATGGGTGGCGGCTTCGGCGGCTGCACCATCAACCTCGTGCGCAACGACCTCTATAAGCAGTTCATTGAGACTGCCAAGCAGAAGTTCAATGCCGAGTATGGCCACGAGCCCAAGGTCTACGACGTCGTTATCGGCGACGGCTCACGCCGCCTCTGTTAAGTCAGGCATTAACTACTAATATTTGGAGTTGGAATCTCTTAAGTTCCAACTCCATTCTTTTTCTTAATTTATAACCTATGCAGACAAGATTCAAGAAGAATACCAAGATCTTCGACATTGTGATTACCGCCGTGGCGGGGATGTTCTCGGTAGGCATCATGCTCTATGGCATAGCCCATTTCGGACTAAGTGAGGCGTGGCCCGAGTTGGTTCTCAACCTGTTTTACATCGCCTGCCTGGGGATGATCTGGATGTACTTCTTCAACTACCGCATCACCACCCAGCAGTTCAACTACTGGTGCTCCATGTCAGTGGGCATGACCGTGTTGCTGCGCGACATTCTCTTTGCGTCACCACTGGCCATTTACGCCCTGCACTTGACGTGTCTCACGCTCTCGGTGCTGTTGCTCTGCACGCTCACCTACTTCTATGCTCGGAAAAACTGGCAAAGCTACACCAAGAGCAACCTGTGGTCCATCTTCATCATCGACGTGATCATTGCCACAATCTACAACATAGACATCTATCTTGAACCTACTGATGAATACACCAATTTCTTTCTGACCGAAATCTGGATTCGTCCCACTATCACCTACGGGCTGGTGGCCTGTTTCGTGACAGAGACAGAACAAGGAAGCAAATAGTGTCATTATGAGAATGGACTAATTCTTGAAGAATCGGTTTTATTAATCTATAATTCAAACAATTATAAAACAGATATTTATTACAATGTTTGCAACTGCAGTGCTCCTATTGGGCATGACAGGCTGCAAGAGTGATGACGATTCATCCACTATCGATATTGATGCCCGCAAGTTCATCACCAGCGTCATCGACGGCGACAACCTGCCCTCCATCGCCCTACGCTTCAAGGGTGAGAGTGACTTCCACGTCATCCATGACCGCATGAGCCCGACCGACCGTCAGAACTACGAAGCCCTGCTGAAGAGCTTCGACGAGCCCTTTACCGCTGTCAATGCCCTGCTAAAGGTTATTCAGGACAAGGGCGTGGAACTGAAGGCAACCAATTTATAATATTCGATAGCAGAACTCAGGCATGCTTGGGTTCTGCTATACATAAAATATGTCAAACGAAGGTAATTGATTGAATGATGAAACGGAAAACTATTGCAATATTAGCAATTTCAATGCTCTTGCTATGCATAGGAGCATGCTCAGACAAGGATGACAACCTCGCACTACCCAGCCAACAGGAGATGGAAGAGAGTCTCGTCGGCCTGTGGTACGAGGAGTTCGACTATAAGGATGTGACTGAGGACGGCAAACCCTTTAACCACGCCTTGATTGCAGTAGAGGCCAAAGCCGACCACACGGGCTACGTAGCGCTGGCTATGTTTGATGACGAGTTCAACGAGCCGCTCGAGATTTACGGCGGTCCGAAGGATGCGCCGTTCAAATGGCAGGTGACACCAGAAGGGCATGTCACCCTGACAGACCCGAATACAGGCACAACCATTATGTCGTCCCATACACGTAGTGGCGAGAACCACAGTAACTTTGTCAATATCAGTCAGATAGAGATGAATTGTGCATCAGGGAGTGTCGCCTTCAGCAATACATCCCATAAAGGCTCGCTTACCAAGGCTGAAAGCGATAAGAGCAGTTTGATTCAGGACTGGATGGCGAAGTCTACCCTACCCCGTGCCTGCATCACCGACAGCATCCCAGTAGAGCTTTTCCCCGACTATATGAACTACGTGTTCAACTACCCTTCAGTCGACCCCTTCGGCAATCCCTGCACACTAAGCGGCACCATCACGGTCGACAAGTCGCTGATTGAGGAGGATAAGCCCTTCCACGGTATTCTGCTCTACAACCACTTCACGATCTACGCCACTACACAGGCGCCTTCGCGCGGAGCTGTCGAATTCCCAACAGGGGCCGCCCTCACTCAATTCATTGTCGTAGCTCCCGACTACTACGGCTTCGGCATCACTGAGAAAGAGCCGCAGGCCTACTGTATCTCACGAGCCAACGGACGCGCCTCGCTCGATGCCTACCTCGCTGCCAAGCGGTTGATAGAAGACCTGAATGTGAAGAAAGGTAACGACTTCGTCATCGCAGGCTATTCGGAGGGTGGACAGACCACGATGAGCGTGTTGCGCGAAATCTCAGAACGCCATCCTGAGATAAAGGTGAAACGAGCCTTCGCCGGCGACGGACCCTACGACATCAACTCGATGTATGACGCCATCACCAATGGATACACTGAGATGCCCAGCACCGTATGCAACGTGCTCTATGCCTACAACCACTTCTTCCGTCTGGGTTACGACATTCACGACTATCTGAAGGACCCCGTGGCCAGCCACTTCGACGAGTGGTTCCTCAGCAAGCAGAACAAGCGTAAGGCTCTTGACGAGGAGCTTATCAATACCAAAAAGACGAGTGATGTCTGCACAGATGCCGTCCTCGATGTCAGTAGCCCCCTGTCGCGCCGATTCAAGGAGGCCTTCAGCGCCGATGCACTTACCAGCGGCTGGAAGCCCCGCAGCGACTTCGACATAATGCTCTTCCACGATATCAAAGACGATGTCGTGCCAGTGGAGAACTTTTATGCCATGAGCAAGTTCCTCAAGGATAACGGTATTAAGACACAGGAGTTTGTTGGTGAATACAGCTCCGAAACGATAAAGGAACTCGGCGTCACCAACCATGAAGTATCGGCCCTCACCTTCTTTCTCAGGATTATCGAGTGGATGACAGCAAACTATTGACAACAAGAGCAATAGTAATGGGAACTGACACCTTGTTCTGAGACCTCTTGAATTGCATATTTATTCACTTTCAAACAGGTCGGAGTAAACGGGAAGTTTGGTCGGAGTAAAATCGGAGTTTGCCCGGACTAAACTCCGAGTTTACTCCGACTAAACTATAAGGGCAGCATCACCACGTATTTTTATGCATTATATGAATAAGCATGCAGCTTCTGCAATTTTAGAAAGCTCCTTCCAAAGGGAGACAAACTGCTGGTTACTTAACGGGACGTACTGAATAGCCGAATACTCTTGAAACAGGATCGACATCTCGAGTATCATCATCCCAGGAGTACATACAGAAAGCAGTGGAGGAACCGTTTGAGTCGCTGGTCCAATAGGTGAGACGCCGATTAGCCACATTATGGCTACCGTCGGCCTTGGTTCCCGCTGCTGGCAAGAAGATAACGTGATAATTAAGTCCCAATACAAGATGACCGTTGACGCCGTTGATAGTTGTCCAGAACCATGAGCAGTAGTTCACCAGTTCCGTCATTTGCTCGTAGGTAGGCATGTGCCATGAACCGCCCCACAGCTTGGTTGCCACATCGTCGGAAGATGACAGTCTGACGCGGGAGCCTGAATAGGAATACTTCGACCACATGGTGTAGTCATCGACTGAGTAGTCTGTTTTCTCCACAGTCTCTCCCCATGCGTAGAAGCCGCCAAAATCGGCAGGCTTGACCGCTCCAACATTGAAGGTAGCCCACTTGGTACCACTGGGCAGTCCGAGGTCGACAGCCTCAGCGGGAGTTCCAGGAGCAACCGCAGGATCCGTGATGTTTACTTCCACAACCACCTCTTCATTGCTCTTTTGGTCAGTGATGGTGACATAGGACTTTCCTTTATTTTTACCAATAATAGCCACGATGCCGTCGTCCAATCCCACAGAGCAATTGTCATAGTTTGTTTGGTTAACCATCACACCTTCCCTACCACCATTAAGGATATTGATGATATAGCTGGTTCCTGAAATCACATTGATAGGGCCATAATTAGAGAGAACGAATTGCCTGGCGGTGACAGTTACAGCCACCTCGGCTGTTTCTCCTGTCTGCCCGTCATTGACGCTAACGGTACAAGTTCCTGCTTTTAATCCCTTCACCGTTATTTTGTTGCCCGAAGAAGTAAATGAGGCCACGCTGGCATCGGAAGTAGCTATCAAAACATTACCATTGCCAGATGAGGTTATTAAGACCTCGCCACTCTCGCCCTCTTTCAATGACAAACTATAGGTCGAGAGTTTCAAAAGGTCTACGTTCTGTGTCACCGACACATTGAAAGAAGCTGTTTGGCCGCTCAGATTGTCAGTAACAGTGATGGTAGCATTGCCAACGCCAACAGCCGTCACACGGACGCTTTTACCATTTTCGGAAGTTATCACGTTAACATAGTCAGTTATCTCAGCAGTTGCCACATTGTTGTTACTACTCTTAACTGAATAGCTGCCGCTACCCGACGTAATGTCGTAGCCTGAGTTTTGGCGAGTCTTCAGATTAAGGGTAGCAGTACTTGCCAAAGTCAGGTTGGGATAAGTTATCTGAGGTTTTGCCTTAACAGTAATGGAAATCTCCTTTTGCTGTCCGCTCTGCGTATCACTGACAATCAGCTTGACATCCCCAGCTGTCAGCGCAGTGACTGTAATCGTGCTACCATCAACAGCCGCAGTAATGGTTCCATAGCTCTCATAGGCACAGCGATACTTGCCACTACCAGACGTTACCTGCACTGTGCCTAATGAGCCCTCATCAAGGGTAAGCGAGTTGGTAGAGAGCCTCAGGTCGGGAAACACTGGCTTATCTCCAGGAATGACAGGACGGATGGTATAACCAATGCAACGGTTGGAATTACCCCACGTCAAGAAGCCTCCACTTTCATTGGTAAAGAATGCCATGTAGGCCGTACTCTCACCATATTTTGATGATGACCAGTAATTGCCAACCGAGCCATCGTAAACCACTCTGTAGTCATCGAATTGACCTGAAGCGGGAAGGTAGATACTCTTACCGTTCGGTCCCGTCAGTTTACAGCAACTGACACCATTTATCGTCGTCATCGAGTAGCTGGTATTATCCTTGAGTTCGAGCCAATGGTCATAGTCAGGCATCTGCCACGAACCACCCCACATTTGACGAGCCACATCATACTGTGTGCCAGCAATGTCACTGCCAATATTATGACATTTACGCTCATTGCCATCATCGCAGAGCGTATATGTGCTCCACTTGTACCTATCCTTCTCTTCTGTCTCGCCCCATGCAAAATAGCAACCGTAGTCCTCTATCTTGGAAGCTCCGAGGTTGTAGCTGGCCCACTTCGTACCACTGGGTAGTCCGAGGTCAATGGCCTCAGCTGGGGTAGTAGGAACTGAAGGCTTTATTACCTCGATCTGAATCGGTGCCTCCTGGTTAGTCTCAGTATCTTTGATGACAACAGTCGTTGTTTCTACGCTTACACCCACAATGGTCACTTCTTTACCATTAACCGAAGCTGTTGCTACATCATCATTTTTACTGATAGCATCATACTTACCGCTACCAGCAGTAATATCGAACGTCACCTTCTCGCCCACTTCCAATGTCAGCTTCTGGGGAGCAACCTTCAGGTCGGGATACTCTATTGGTGTTTGATTGCTACTAATAACTGGTCGAACAGAGCGGCCAAAGTAGCGACTCGATGTATAGATATAAGATGCTCCATAATAAATGTAGTTATCGCGAGATAAATCACCAGCCTTATAAGGTTCAATAACGCTTACCGTCGATGACCAGAAGAACCATGACCCAGAGCCAACCCAGTCAATCTCATTCTCCCATCGGATACCTGCTGCGGGGAAGAAAACAGACTTACCATTAAGTTTACTCGTGTAGAGCATGCCTGAAACACCATTTTTCTCAGTCCACTCCGTCTTACAGTTTTTCTGTAATTCACGTATCTGCTCATCCGTAGGCATAACCCAAGGTGCTCCCCAGTTGGCTCGGGCAGCATCGTCTGCCAAATCGAGTGTCGTCTTGTTGTCGACAACTCCGTATTCAGCTATGGAACAGTATTTAGTCAGTTTATTATATCCACCATTACACCACTTATAATTACTCCAACCGAAGAAATGAGGCTCATTGCCACGGTAGCCCTGGGTCTCACCCCATGCAAAGTAAAGACCATACTCCTCAGGCTTGGTAGCTCCCACGTTAAAGGCAGCCCACAAAGTACCACTGGGTAGACCCAGGTCGATAGCCTCTGCAGGTATTTCAGGAACCGTAGGCTCTGTAACAACAATCTGAATCGATGCCTCCTGTTCTGTCTCGGAATCCTTTATGATAACTGTCGTCGTTTTTGCACTGACGCCAACAATGGTCACCTCCTTGCCATTAACTGAAGCCGTTGCCACATTCTCGTTTTCGCTGATAGCCTCATACACACCGCTACCCGCAGTAATATCAAACGTCACTTTCTCGCCAACCTCCAAAGTCAGCTTCTGAGGAGCAACCTGTAGGTCGGGATAAGTTGTTGGGGTCTTTAGGGAGAAAGAGCACATATTGCCATAGTTGTAGAATTTGCCATCATAGGTAAAAGCTTGATAATTATATTCTTTATCAGCTTCCAAACCAGTGATTTTTCCCCTAAATAAGACATTTCCCTTATCAATAGTCGATGACAATTCCATTACTTCAACGTCAGTGATAGGGTCGTGTGTACTTAATTTTCCTTTCTCGGCATATACGAAACCATAGGTTATCGCCTTTTTATCTGTTGTTGTTGTCAATCCCTCGACCTCTACATAATTACTGTTATTGAATTGAGCTTTTGCTTTTTCTTCATCTATTTCGTTAGTGACGGTCTTGGTAACAAAAATGCTATTGTAATAATCTATATGTTGTTTAGAATTGGGAAC
This sequence comes from uncultured Prevotellaceae bacterium, assembly GCA_902794405.1. Taxonomy (GTDB): domain Bacteria; phylum Bacteroidota; class Bacteroidia; order Bacteroidales; family Bacteroidaceae; genus Prevotella. The sequence goes on along the minus strand of CADBHI010000020.1, from coordinate 9,065 downwards.
TACATAAAGATAGGAATTGTAAGGAGACAATAAATCTGTCTTATACCTTAATGGCATTTCTGAATAAGCAGTCTCTAATGAGACACCTTTCAAGAGTAATTCGAAAAATTTTAATGCTGCGGGAGGAGCTGTATAGAAACTTACATATTCATTATATCCGGCAAAGACACCTAAATCCCTATCAAAGAATTTTTGAGCCAAGCCCTTATCCTTCTTGAGGGTTCGGCATGTAGCCCAAAACATAATAGATTTGGGGTTCCTAAAATGAACTTTATCTATTTTATCATAAAAGGTCTCGAAAATTTGGGGATACCCAACCCAATATGTTTCGTTTCCTCTATCTTCTTTTACCCAATGGAAATTAATATCCTGATCTGTCAAATCTGACTTTGAAATCTGGAGCTTTTCAAATACCTTAAGGAAAGATTGAAGCCATTCGTTCTGAGTCTCCTTTGAAGGATTCATCTGAAAAGATTTATGTTTAACTTTTCCCAATTCCTCTCCTGAAAGAATTGAATGTTTTCCATCTTTATATCCACCATGAGTACAAATAATGACAATATCATAATTGAACAGATCCGAAGCGAAGAATTCTATTCCCGGCCTGGAAATGGGCGTTGTTTCGATATTATTATTATTCAATAGAGTGGTCAGTTTGTCAAGGTCTTTCTTTGCACTTTTCCTTGCGCTCTCATCGTCAAATGCAGTTTGGTTGGCAACAACAGCCTTCAATTTATTACCACCACTCGCCTCTGTCTCTTGAGATACAACTTTCACTATTTCCTCAATTTCTCTTGAAAAAGATGATTCTTCGACAGGTGCCTTTTCCTCAATACCGAAATCAAAAGACATTACACCCCAATTGGGTATCTTGACATACAAAGTTTCATCTTCAAGCCATGCCTTTTCAATATCTTTCGAATTCTCTAATGTATTTATTACTTTCTCTGCATCTTCAACTGTTTCACAGTCATATATAGAAGGAAATATTGTATTTGTAGCCAATATAAAGTTTTCTCTTACCTTCTCTTCGTTATATTTCGTAAACGCAATACTATCAACATCGCTTAGGGCGTAAATGTACTTGTCATAGAGTGTCGTCACATGTTGATAGTCATAGTCACTATGCATCACACCATCGGCATCCTGACGAGAGGTGGTAATTTCCGTTACATTCTTCAGATAGAACTTACGAGTGGTACCATTCTTAAAATGAACCTCCATACAGTCCTGCGCCAAAGTGGGCAGGGCCATCATGGCCAACACGAAGGCCACGACAATATGTAAAATCCTGGTCTTCATCGCTTCGTGATTTTATAGGTTACATCCTTCACTTTCACCACATACACACCCGTGGGGAGGGTGGCAACACTGACGATGAGAGGACTCTGGCCGTCGGCAGTGAGATGGCGCAGCAGCTGGCCTGCCGTGTTGTAGAGCATGACTTCAGTTCCTGACTTCAGTCCCGTCAGGGTCAGTGTCTCACCATTCTTCGAAATGGCTGCACGTACATCCTTCAGTTCGTCGATGCCATTGGCTACGTCGACATAGGTGTATCGGCGCACACGTTCCAAGGGCAGCGTCACGGAGGATTGCTTCGAGGTAATCATCAGATTACCATTGCTATAGGTGGTACGTGGCTCGTCGGAAAGGTTAATCACCAACACCTGTCCGTCGGCCTGCCACACTTTCAATGCACGGTTGGCTGCGTGAGCCGTCAACGAAGTTGCCATTGCTACCAGCAAGGCCATTGTCTTGATATTCATAAGTTTATATCGTTTTAGGTTTCTCGGAAATGTTCACCTATATCTTGAGGTGCCTTCAATTAGTTTAGTATTCCACCAAAGTGGTAGAGAGATGGCCATTGTGGGAGATAAGGTTCTCAACCTTATAACAGCTGGCGCCGTCAGGGATGCAGAGGGTGGCGTTGAAACGGAAGCCACGATTGTCAACGCCTGCATAGTCCATCCTGGCGAGGATGGCACGCTCCAGAAAGTCGTGGGGAATCTTCCCCTCGTACTGCTGTTTGCGGAAGTCGCAAGAGAATAGTTTCTTAGAGCCTTGGAACAGCGACACATTCATGATGTTATCATAGTAGATGCGGTCTACTTCCACGCCATCGTCGCTGTAGCTGGTGGCATGTACTTTGTAGTGGGTGGGATTAATGGCAAGATACCAGTGGTAGCGGTCGCCATTGAAAAATACCACAGAATCGGTCTTTACCACCTCGGTATAGGTGAGGATGGTGGCAGGGCGGTCATGGACGAAAGATGCCATTCTCAGGGAGTCTTCGCTCTTGTTAAGGTGGACTTCGTCGCCAGCCTGGTTGCGGAACCAGAAGACGTGAGCCGACTGGCGCACAATGGCATAGCGGGCATCAACATCCTTGAGCACGAGTGAGTCGCCAACAATGCGGAAACATGTTGGCTGGCTCACACTGTCAGGATAGTAGATGGTGTCGCCCTCAGCTCTGAAGCTCACCTCGTCGGTCTCTTCGTCAACCCAGATGCCCTGCAGCATGGCCTTGGCCTCACGGCTTTCCTCCTCTTCACCCGCATTGGCCCCATTATCGGCCGACTTGGACGAACAGCAGACAAGCAGTGACGATAAGGCCACCGTCAAGAGCAGGACACCCTGCCTACAGACACGTTCTATGATATACCCAAAGGTCATATATTATCAGTTCTTACCAATGCAGTGATACTCGAAGCCGTACTCTATAAGTTCTTCAGAATCAAATATGTTACGGCCATCGATAACGAGTGGACGCTTCATGGCTTTTCCGATGACGCCCCATGTGGGCAAACGGAACTCCTTCCACTCAGTAAGCAGCAGCAGGGCATCGGCATCGAGCACGGCATCGTACTTGTCACGACAGTAGGTGACGCTATCGCCAATTCTGCGACGGCACTCGTCCATAGCCACTGGGTCGTAGACGCGCAGGTTACAGCCAGCATCGAGCAGCCGCTTGATCATGACCAAAGCTGTTGACTCGCGCATGTCGTCTGTCTCAGGCTTGAACGACAGGCCCCACATGGCAATGGTAAGTCCGCGAAGCTCACGACCCTCGAACGCCTTGACAAGCTTGTCGAAGAGCACGCTCTTCTGTGCTTCGTTCACACGCTCCACAGCCTTGAGCACCTCCATGGAATAGCCATTCTGGTCAGCCGTCTTGATGAGCGCTTTCACGTCCTTGGGGAAGCACGAGCCACCATAGCCACAGCCTGCATAGAGGAACTTACGACCAATGCGGGTGTCGGAACCAATACCCGCGCGTACCATATTTACATCGGCACCCACACGCTCACAGAGGTTAGCAATGTCGTTCATGAACGAGATACGCGTGGCCAGCATCGAGTTGGCGGCATATTTGGTCATCTCGGCAGAGGGGATGTCCATGAAAATGACGCGGAAGTTATTGATGAGGAAGGGCTTGTACAAGCGGGTGAGCACCTTCTTGGCACGCTCGCTCTCAGTACCCACGACCACGCGGTCGGGCGACATGAAGTCCTTGATAGCACTACCCTCCTTAAGGAACTCAGGGTTGGAAGCCACGTCGAAGGGTACGTCGACACCACGCTTCTTCAATTCCTCGTCGATGGCGTTACGCACCTTGCGTGCAGTACCAACGGGCACAGTCGACTTGGTAACCACCACCACATAGTGATTCAGGTTCTGACCAATGGTACGAGCCACCTGCAACACATACTTCAGGTCGGCAGAGCCATCCTCGTCAGGAGGCGTACCAACGGCAGAGAAAACAATCTCCACATCGTCAAGCACAGAGGCCAGATCGGTAGTGAAACACAGACGGCCAGCGGCCACATTCTTCTTCACCAACTCGTCAAGACCAGGCTCATAGATGGGTATCTCGCCATTCTTCAGTCGTTCAATCTTATTAGCATCAACATCCACACAAGTTACAGTGGCACCAGTGTCAGCAAAACACGTGCCTGAAACTAATCCGACATAGCCGGTTCCTACAATTGCAATATTCATATTCCTTTAATCTATAGTAATGTTTAGTTGAGATTTCAATCAAAAAGTTCGGCATCACGCAGCAAGGGCTGTCGCAAGTCCTTGTCGCTGGTGAGCACATCCTTGGGTTCGATGGGCCACTGGATGGCCAGCTCTGGGTCATCCCAGCGGATGCCAGCCTCCTGTTGTGGAGCATAAGGATTGTCGACCTTGTAGGTGAACACAGCCTCAGGGCTGAGCACAGCGAAACCATGGGCAAAGCCACGAGGAATAAACAGCTGACGCTTGTTGTCGCCACTCAGTTCGACCATGATATGCCGTCCAAAGGTGGGTGAGCTCCTGCGGATATCGACTGCCACGTCGACCACCCGTCCGCTGATGACACGTACCAGCTTGGCCTGCGACAAATCGCCCTTCTGATAGTGCAGTCCGCGAACCACGCCATAGCTCGACATCGATTCGTTGTCTTGTATGAATTTCACGGGTCCGACGTGAGCTTCAAATTCAGCCTGTTTCCAAGCTTCAAAAAAATAGCCTCGGGCATCAGCAAACACACGGGGTTCAATGATATAGACTCCTTTGAGGTCTGTCTCCTTAAATTCCATTTTCTCTCATATTTTGTGCAAAGGTAGTACTTTTTTTTTATTTCATAGCATTTTTAAGATTCTTTTATTTGCAAATGTCACAAAAAAGCAGTACTTTTGCAATCGTGATTAGGATAGAAAGACATATTGAAATACTTCTGCTGAGCAACGACTGCGTCATAGTGCCTGGTTTAGGCGGCTTTATGACACACTACGTCGAAGCTCACTACGACGAGAACGAGGCAGTGTTCTTGCCCCCACAGCGTACATTGGGATTCAACCCCCAGCTGAAACTAAACGACTCCCTGCTTGTTCAGTCATATATCGAGGCCTACGACATCAGCTACCCCGAAGCCCTGAACCGCATTGAGGACGAAGTGTATGAACTTTGTCAGCACATTCAGAACGAAGGCTACTACGAGTTGAACAACATTGGCCGCCTCAGCATGAACGATGAGGGGAAGATGGAGTTTGAACCCTGCGAGGCTGGCATCCTGACTCCTGGGTTATACGGGTTGGGCTTGTTTGAGATGAATATGCTGAATGCTGCTCCTGTCAAGACAACGATAGCAGCTGTAGCGGAAACCACTGACCAGGATCTGCAGGAAGAGGAAAACAGCGCTGTGGCTGAGAAAGACGACGAGGAAAAAGAGGATGGAGCCATTATCATCAAGATGTCGTGGGTGAGAAATGTTGTGGCCGCTGCCGCAGCATTGCTGGCATTCTTCTTTCTGACTCCACAAGTGGACAACGACGAGCCTGCTGTGGTCAACATGAGCCAGCTGAACCTTCCTGTCTTGACCACCGACTCTAACAAGAAGTCGACGGCCGAACTCGATGAGCAGCAGGTCAAGAAAGTGTTGCAGCATCGAGAAGAAAATGTCTCTGACACAACATCCGCACCTAAGGCAGCCGCCGCCACCCTGCCTGAGCCCGCAGCACCGCAGGCACCCGTTGCCCGCTATTGTATCGTGCTGGCCAGCCAAGTGTCTAAAGTCAATGCCGACGAGTTCGTAAGCAAGCTGAAGAAGCAAGGTTATACCGATGCGCGCGTGTACCTTAATAATAAAATAAGGCGAGTGGTATGTGGTTCGTTCCAGACGGCTGACGAGGCATACAAGGAGCTGCACAAGGTACACCATAACAAGGAACTGGCTGAAGCGTGGGTGTATAAGTTCGAAGGTTAAAGTTGAGATCCATGAAACGAGTACGTTGTCCGAAGTGTGACCACTACATCATTTTCGATGAGACGAAGTATGCTGAGGGCCAATCGCTGGTCTTCCAGTGTGATGAATGCGGCAAACAGTTCGGCATACGTATCGGCACCTCAAAGCTGAAAGCCACCCAGAAAGAAGACAATCCCGATGAGCAGGCCAACGAGAAAGGCTGTGGCTCGATTGTCGTCATCGAAAACGTGTTCCACTACAAGCAGGTCATCCCCTTGCAGATGGGCAACAACGTCATTGGGCGCTATCAGAAGGGCAACCCCATCAACACCCCGTTCGAAACTGTCGACCCCAGCGTCGACCTGAACCACTGCACCATCAACGTCAGCCGTGACAAGAAGGGACAGCTGCGCTACACGCTGGCCGACAACAACAGCAACACGGGCACCTTCATTGCTGGCGAGGAGATATGCGGCCGCGAACGACGCATTATCGAAGACGGCACCCTCTTTACCATCGGCGCCACCAGCATCATACTGCGCACAGCTGACGCAGACACCTAACCCCCTCCCCCATCACAGACAAGCAACGCCTATGAAGAAAGGACTGTTGGCCCTGTCGCCACTCATGGTGTTTATCACACTTTACCTGGTCACCAGCATCATTGCAGGCGACTTCTATCGTGTGCCCATTACCGTGGCCTTCATGGCAGCATCTGTCTATGCCGTTGCCATCAGCGGAGGCATGAGTCTGGCCAAGCGCATCGACACTTTCTCACAAGGCGCCTCCACCAATCAGATGATGCTCATGGTGTGGATATTTGTGCTGGCAGGTGCCTTTGCCAACTCGGCCAAGGCTATGGGAAGCATCGATGCCACCGTCAACCTGACACTGGCCCTGCTGCCGCCGCAGATGCTGCTGGCAGGATTGTTTCTCGCAGCCTGCTTCATTTCGCTGAGCATAGGCACCTCCGTGGGAACCATCGTAGCCCTCACTCCTATTGCAGCAGGCTTGGCTCAGCACATGGGAACCTCAGTACCCATGCTGACGGCTGTCATCGTGGGCGGATCGTTCTTTGGCGACAATCTGTCGTTTATCAGCGATACCACCATTGCCGCCACACAGACCCAGGGCTGCAAGCTGTCCGACAAGTTCCGAGTCAATTCCTTCCTGGTCATGCCAGCTGCCCTCATCATATTCATCCTGTACATTGTCATAGGCAAACAGGTGCAGGCTCCTGACCAACAACCGCCCATCGATGTGCTGAAGGTAGTGCCCTACATCGTAGTACTGGTGACAGCCATTTTCGGCATGAACGTGATGGCTGTGCTCACCCTGGGCATCCTGCTGACAGGTGTCATCGGCTTAGCTACTGGCAGCTACGACCTGTATGGCTGGTTAGGCTCTATGGGACAGGGCATCCTCGGCATGGGCGAGCTGATTATCATTACCCTGATGGCAGGCGGGTTGCTGGCCATCATCAAGCAGCAGGGAGGCATCGACTACCTCATCCGGCTACTCACGCGACGTGTCAGCGGCAAGCGAGGGGCTGAGCTGTCAGTAGCTGCACTGGTGTCGATGGTCAATGTCTGCACGGCCAACAATACGGTGGCCATCATTACCGTCGGAGGCATTGCCAAGCAGATTGGCGACCGCTACGGTATTGATAACCGCAAGTGTGCCTCGATTCTCGACACATTCTCTTGTTTCACGCAGGGGTTACTACCCTACGGCGCACAAATGCTCATGGCCGCAGGACTGGCACAGCTGAACCCTGTTGCCATCATCCCCTACCTCTACTATCCCTTTGCCATAGGCATTGTGGCGCTACTGGCCATCATTTTTCGCTTTCCAAAACGTTACTCATGAACATCGTTGAACGTAATTTCTACAAACTGCTTCGAGCTGGAGCCTATGGCACAGAAGAACAGATAGAACCACTTTCGGCTTGGAAGTGGAACAGGCTATACCAGTTGTCGATGATGCATGCCGTAGCCCATATCCTCTACAAGGGCATCGAGCACTGCCAGGATCAGTTCTTCGTGCAGGTGCCTAAAGCAACCTTGGAATTGTGGAGCCAGGCAGATAACAACGACGACAGTGAAGGTTACGACCTGCTGATGTCCAACCGTCTGACAAACCCGCTGCTGAACCACCGTCTGCAGGACATTCTCGACTCAGAGGATTCAAACATAGAGACGCGTACTGCCCTACTCCACTTAGTGGGAATTGCCCGTTTCATCATGAACGCAGGCATACCAGTGAAGCGCGCCACAGAGTTCGGATGCTTCTTGAGAGAGAAAAACAGCTACATCGACTTCATGAAACTAAAGGAATGGACGAAGTCGCTGGAGATTGATGCTATGGTGCAGATCACGGCCATACTGCTGGTCAAGCTGCTGCACTTCGTGCCAGAAGAGCTGCCGTTCATGCAACCAACCACTGACGATAAGATGGAGCGACAGGTACGCGAGATGCTTCGGCAGAAGAACTCCCACGCCGAGCAATGGTATTTTGAGCAGGGCAAGAATATATTTGTTCACACCTCCAATTCCCAAGCCATGCTTTGGCACGTCAGGCGCTCGGCCAAGTTCTTTAAGTACTACCCTGCCGAGACGCTGACCAACTTCATCACCTCGTTCGCCCACTCCCTGTCGCATATCGAGGAATAGAGCCCACACACCACGATTCTCCCCCTAAGTAGGGGGAGCCAGAGGGGGTCTGATCAAGACCCTTCTTGCGTCCCTTCGGTTCTTTCAGTCGCTACGCTTGGTAATAGAGCCCACACACCACGATTCTCCCCCTAAGTAGGGGGAGCCAGAGGAGGGCTGTTCAGGACCCTTTACCAAAAAGAGAGGACCGTGACCTCCGCACAGCCCTCTCATTCTTTTAGTGGATGGTGTATTGTGCTATCCACCATCCACTATCCACCATCCACCATCCACAAAAAGCTTACGGCTCCGGCGTGATCTCCTCCTTGTAGATGCTGTAGTTCTTCAGCGGGTGACGCACCTGGTAGCTCTTGCGCTTGCCCGTCACGGGGTCAGGATCGGTGTACTTCACCTCGACGTAGTCGTTGAGCTCGAACACCGCCGAGTCCTTCAGCGTCTTCTTGTCGAGCTTCTCGTCCTCGAAGCCTGCGCCCTCAGGACGGAAGTTCATGTTCACGCCCACGATGTTGTCCACGCTGTACGCCTCGACAGAGGTGGCAGGGGTACCAGTGATGCCAGGCGAGAAGGTGCCCAGTCCGTCGAGCTTCACGGGCACGCCCTGGAGCATCATCTCCTTCAGACACTCGACGATGTTCTGGAGCACCAGCACCGCCATCTTGTAGTCT